>JBLNBY010000390.1:0-3651 GCA_050260295.1 Bacteroidota bacterium | reverse complement strand
AGCAGGACGTAGAGTTTGACGGGAAAGCCGCCGGCACGGTGCGCCACCCGCTCAGCAATACGGCGGAAAACCCCAGCCCGGTCAGCGACGAATGCTACCACGAGCATTCCGGCCAGGAAAGCCAGGGTCGGTGCGGTTTGTCCCAGTACCGCACGTATGTCCGTGGCATTCAAGTAGCCCAGGGCGGCCAGGAGCGCGGCCCCACCCGCGGTGAACCACGCTTCGGAAAGCCCCCGAGGACGCCGGAAGATGAAGACGAGGACCAGCACCAACACGACCAGAGGCACAAAAGGCCGGACGGAAAACGCCACCCGTGTTGCCGCTGCGAACGTACCGCTGCACCCTCTCTCCCGGCATCGCTCTTGCGATACCCCGGCTCCGCCTCCGCTCCGGCCTCAGGCCACAGGCCACCCACCTCGCCCGCGTCGTCCCGGCCAGAGCTCGGGCTCTTCCACAAATGCGGATTATACACCGTATACGGCTGCTGTGGCAGCGGAAAACCTAGCCTCGGCAACATGAGTAAAGCCGCAGGAGGGAAGCGCATGGCACAACCGACACAGAACGTCGATCGCATCGTCTCCGAGCTGAACGAAAAGTATGGGGGCAAAGACTGTGTGGTATCGCTCCGGATGGGCTCGGACAAGCTGGGCCAGGCGGTTATGCGCATGGAGAAGGCTTACGTTGACGACTCCATGCCGACCACCAGGACTCTGCGGGTCGTCGGCCACTTGCCGGGCAGCCAGGAGCATGCCACCATGGCCATACCGCTGCAGGGCGGACTCCAGGTCCAGGTGGGAAACGAAGAGCACCGTTCCACCGTCATGCAGGGAGAGCTGGCCCTGACCATCACTCCCGTCGACTTTGTCGCTACGCCCGATATGCAGGTCTGACCTGAAACCGGAAATGCGATAGGAGTGCCTGACGGTGCGACGCCGCTCCCCCCGGGCACTCCCCGCGCCACTCGCCTTCCTCGCATTCAGGCAGGACGAATCATCTCGAGCCCGCCCATGTAGGGCCGAAGCGCTTCCGGAATCACCACCGAGCCATCGGCTTGCTGGTAGTTTTCCAGTATGGCTGCCAGGGTGCGGCCCACTGCCAGCCCCGATCCATTCAAGGTATGCGGGTATTCGGGACGAGCGCCTGGTTCACGCCGGAAACGGATGTTGGCCCGGCGGGCCTGGAAGTCCTCGAAGTTACTGCAGCTCGAGATCTCCACATACCGCCCATAGCTCGGCATCCATACCTCGGGGTCATACTTCTTCGTTTGAGCAAAGCCGATATCGCCCGTGCACATCAACATCACATGATAGGGCAATCCCAGACGCTTGAGCACGTCTTCAGCGTCAGCCAGTAGCTTCTCCAACTCGTCGTAGCTCGTCTCCGGCAGGACGAACTTGACCAGCTCCACCTTCTCAAACTGGTGCATGCGGACCAGACCCCGGGTGTCCCGCCCATAGGAGCCGGCCTCCGCCCGGAAGCAGGAGGAGTACCCAACGTAATAGAGCGGAAGCTCACTACCGTCCAGGATCTCGTCCCGGTGCAGGTTGGTCACCGGTACCTCGGCCGTGGGGACGAGATACATGTCCTGCCCTTCGATCTTGAAGGCATCTTCGGCAAACTTGGGTAGCTGGCCGGTACCCGTCATGCTGGCGGTGTTGACGAGAAACGGCGGGAAAACCTCACGGTAACCATGCTCCTGCACATGCATGTCCAGCATGAAGTTGGCCAGTGCGCGGACCAGGCGGGCGCCTAATCCGGTGAAGACGGCAAAGCGGGCACCGGAAATCTTGGCCGCCCGTTCAAAATCGAGAATACCGAGGCGGGCTCCGATTTCCCAGTGCGGAAGCGGCTCGAAGTCAAACTGGCGGGGAGTGCCAACCCGGCGGATCTCCTGGTTGTCCCGCTCATCCCGGCCTTCGGGGACAGAGGCGTGCGGGATGTTGGGAATCGCAAGGAGAAGCCGTTGAACCTCCGTTTCCAATTCCCGCACCCGGGCGTCCAACTCTTGAATGCGGTTGGATACATCCCGCATGGAGGCAATCAGGTCGTCGGCGGCCTCGCCCCGTTTCTTGCGGGCGGCGACCTCCTCGGAAGTACGATTCCGGGTCGCTTTCAGGGTCTCCACTTCGGCAAGCGACTGCCGCCATTCTTCGTCTTTGGCCAGCAATTCCTCGAGCGGAGCGTTCTCGTGCCGCCGGCGCAAAGCCTCCCGGACCAGCTCGGGGTTGCTGCGAATGAATTTCAGGTCGAGCATCCTCTTCCCTCCGTGTGTTTCCGCTACATGACCTTTCTTTCTGGCTGACCACGATGCGGGAGATGTAACCGCGCCCCCAGGAGAAAAAGGGCCACCGGAGCGTACTGACCCTGCGTGTCAGGGGGACGGGCAGGTACGGAAGCAAGTCTCTCCACCGCCACGGCCTGTCGATGTCTATTTTCACCCTCATCGCTATGGTAAGCAAGCCCAGGAAACGTAATACCGTTGAGATGACGAAGATGGTGATCAGACCCCATCTTTCGGCCAACGCAGCACCGATCACCGGGCCGAGCGCCGCCGCGACCCCCATGAGAAGATTGTACACCCCCACCGAACGTGTCCGGTGGTCCTCGGGAGTCACTTCGAGCAGCAGGTTGAACGCGGCCAGGTTGTACCCCGCCCAGGCCAGACCGCTCCACAGCTGCGCCCAAACCACGTCGAAAGGTACCCTGGCGATGATCCAGGGAACAGGAACGAGAGCGGCCCCTATACCCGACAAGAGGAGGGTGCGCCTCGCCCCCCACTGGTCTGCGAGTCTCCCCCAGTAACGCTGCGAGAGTATGGTGATTACAAAGGTAGCCCCCTGGCCAATGCCCCAAATCTGCTCATTCCCGTGCAGGGTTTCACGATAGAAGACGGGCATCAGGGGGCCGGCCAGGTTGACCGCAAAGGTCCAGAGTGCGGAAGTCCAGAGAAAGCCGCCCAATGCATCCCAGGAGAACGCCCGCAAGAAGTTGGCCACCCGCGTCCTTACCCGACCGCTCCGGATCGCGATAACTGCCTCCGATGCCGAACTACTGCCCGAATCCGCACCGGACGAGAGCGGAGCTTCCGAGTCTCCCTGGCAACGGGGTAGCGGCGGTTCGGGAACTTTGACGAAGGCCAGCAGAGCCGCCCCACCCGCTATGAAGGAAAGAAGGAAGGCCAGTTGGTAACCACGGCCAAGGGGCAATCTTTGGATGAACCAGCCGGCTCCAACCGAGGCAGCCAGGGCGGCCATGTTCATCACGATGTTGCGCCAGGCGAAGAAGCTACCCCGCCGCCGCCGCGGGGTAATGTCCGCCATCAGTGAGGTCCACCCGGGTACGGCTGCCGAGGCAAAGATGCTCCGGAGCGTAACCAGCGCGATAAAGACGTTGACAGCTACCCCACCCTGGAAAAAGAGAGGTATGGCAGCTGCCGGTAACCACAGGAATCTGGCGATGAGGTTTGCATAAAGATATATTCTCTTCCGATTGCCCCAGCGCTCGGTCAGGCTGGCAAAAGGTAACTGCAGTATGTTGCCCACCAGTAAGGGCAAAGCCGTCAGTAATCCCACCTGGGACATGGTGGCACCCAGGTAGAGGGCAAACAGCGCCTGGAAGGGTATCACCAGGTTGTCGCTGAGGGACGCGAAG
>JBLNBY010000389.1:0-11263 GCA_050260295.1 Bacteroidota bacterium | reverse complement strand
GCAGGCTTCCGGCTCTACCAGGAGATGTGCAAAGGCGACCCCTTTGCCATGCACCGGCTGGGGACGCTCGAGCACATCGACCAGGTCACCCCGGAGAGCCTGGCGGAGCATTATCACCGGCTCACGAGCCAGAGCCCCGTCAGCATCTTTGCGGTGGGAGCGTTCGATCCCGGGCGGGTGGAGGAAGCGGTACGGCGTTTCCCCTGGCCGGCCGGGAAACGAGGGGCGCTGCCCAAGGCCGGGCCCTTCGAAGCACCCGAGAGACCCGAGCCCCAGACGGTGAAGGAGGAGCAGGAAGTCAATCAGGCGCTGCTCCACCTGGGCTATCGGACCGGGATCACTTTCGCTGACGAACTCTATCCGGCCCTCTCCGTCTACAGCGGCATTCTGGGGGCCTTTCCCCATTCCAAGCTCTTCATCCAGGTGCGGGAGAAAGCGAGCCTGGCCTATTTCGCCTGGACACGCCTGGAGCCGACCATGGGGCTGATGGACGCGAGTAGTGGTATCGACCCGAAAAACTACGAGCGGGCGCTGGAGCTGATGCAGGCGCAGGTGGCGGCGATGGCACGAGGCGACTTCAGCGAGGATGAGCTCGAAGCGACCCGGGCCGCTTTACGGACCGGACTTCGTTCAGTATACGACGCACCGGGCGCACTGGTGGATCGCACGCTGCTGGGAGTGGTAAACGGCAGGCAGCGGCCGCCGGAGGAGACTATCGCGGCGATCGAAAAAGTCACCCGCGACCAGATCGTCGAGGTGGCCGGACGGGTGAAGCTCGACACCATATACTTCCTGACCAGCCGGGGGGAGGCACGGGGATGAAGAACGTCAGCGAGACCGTGATCCAGAGTCATTCGCTGCTGCAGGAGAGGGTATACGGCCGCAAGCTCTCCAACGGCTGCCAGCTGTTTGTCTGGCCCAAACCCGGGTTCACCAAGAAGTTCGCCGTTTTTTCCACCTACTACGGGTCGATCGACAGCCATTTCATTCCCCCGGGGCAGAGTGGGACGGTGCACGTTCCCGACGGTATAGCCCACTTCCTTGAACACAAGATGTTCGAGGAGGAAGACGGGTCGGTCTTCGACCGTTTCTCCAGGCTGGGCGCCTCCGCCAACGCGTACACGAACTACACGAACACCACGTATCTCTTTTCCTGCACCGACCATTTCGATGAGAACCTCAAGATCCTGATCGACTTCGTGCTTCACCCGTATTTCACCGACGAGAACGTCGAGAAGGAAAAGGGAATCATCGCACAGGAGCTGCAGATGTACCGGGACATACCCGAACAGCGGGTCTACCGTAACCTGCTCGAAGCCCTCTACCATGTAAACCCGGTGCGTCTGGAAATCGGCGGAACGGTCGAGTCGATCCAGAAGATCACCAAAGAGCTGCTGTATACCTGCTACAACACCTTCTACCACCCCAGCAACATGGTCCTGGTGGCGGTGGGTGACGTCGATCCCGAGGCGACGCTGGATCTGGCCGAAAAGGAGATCATGGCGCGCCGGCCCGACTTCCAGGGAGACATCGGGCGCGTCTACCCCGCTGAACCGGACGCCGTGAAGGACAAGCGCCGGGAAGAGAAGTTGGCGGCGGCTCGTCCCATCTTCTATCTGGGCTTCAAAGATACGCCAACAGGAAAGCCGGGAGAGGGGTTGGTGCAGCGGGAGTTCACCATGGACTTCCTGCTCCACCTGCTCTTTGGGGGCAGTAGTGACCTCTACACGCAGCTTTACGAAGCAGGCCTGATAAACGACGAGTTCGGAACGATGTACTCGGCCACGCCGGCATATGCCTACGCGATCGTCGGGGGAGAGACTCCCGATCCGGCCAGGCTCGAGTCCCGCATTTGGGAAGGCATCGAGAAGCGGCGCCAGGAAGGGATCAGTGACGAGGACCTCGAAAGGGTACGTCGGCGTTTCCTCGGGCAGGCGAGTACCCGGTTCGATTCGGTGGAGTTCATCGCCAATGCCTTCTCCAACCTGTACTTCCGGGGCGTCAATCTGCTCGCATATGTCGACTTGATACGCCAGGTCAAGCGTGAGGAGGTCGAAGAGCTGCTGCAGACGGCGTTGACGCCCGAGCGGGCGGCAGTCTCCATCGTTTGGCCGAGCGGGAACGGGGTGAGCGGGAGCGGAAAATGAACTCACTGACGGCGCAGGTGGTTGTCATCGGCGGCGGCGCGACCGGAGTCAGCGCCGCCCTTGCCCTCGCCAGCCTGGGAGTGCGGACGGTACTGGTGGAAAGGCGGGACTTTGCTGCCGGCACGTCCGGGCGCAACCACGGGTTGCTGCACAGCGGAGCGCGGTACGCGGTCAAAGATCCGCAGGCGGCCCTGGAATGCTGGCCGGAGAACCAGAGAGTGCGCCGTCTCTTTCCGGAGGCGGTCGAGCCTTGCGGGGGACTTTTCGTGGCGCTCGCGGAGGAAGAAGAGGCATATCTGGTGCAGCTCGAACGTTCCCTGGCGGCTCTGGGTATTCCAGCTAACAGGCTGACCGGGGAGGCCGTCCGGCAACTTGAGCCCGCCATATCACCGGCCGCCCGGGTGGCGCTGACCATCCCCGACGGAGCGGTTGATCCTTTCCGGCTGGTCTATGCGATCGCGAGTTGGGCGGCGGCGCAGGGAGCACATCTCTTGCCGGGGAGCAAGGTCGTCGATCTGCGAGCCCCGTCGCAGCGGGGAGGGCGCTGGCAGGTCGAGCTGGACTCCGGCATGGTCGTCGAATCGGACGTAGTGGTGGACGCCGCGGGCCCCTGGGCAGCTCAGGTGGCTGCCCTGGCGGGAGTGAGAGTCCCGCTGGTGCTGTCGGCCGGTGCACTGCTCGTCTACCAATCCCGGCCCACCCGGCGGGTGATCAACCGGGCCCGGCCACCCGCCGACGGTGACATCCTCGTTCCGGGCGGGCCGGTGCTGGTGGCGGGGACGACGGCGCGATTCGTCTCGCCCGATGATCCTGCGTTGCTCGATCCGCCAGGACTCAGGGTGGAGGCAGCCGAAGTGGGCCTGCTGCGGGCCGAGGCGGAAACACTGCTCCCGGTTTTGAAGACCCTTCGCCTTCTGCGTGCATTTGCGGGGGTGCGGGCACTGGCCGGTCCGGTCGAGCCAGGACCGACGCCCGAGCCATCCCATGACCCGGCCCGAGCGGCACAGCAAAAGGAACCGCAAGGGCAAGCGCAAGGGCAACGTGAAGGGCAGAAACAAGGGCAGGCACAAGGACAAGGCGGGAAGGACAGGTCGGCAACACGGGCGCAGACCCGGGATTTCCGTGTCTTCACTCCGGCCGAGTTGAATGCGCCGGAGGGCTTCTTTGCGGTTGTGGGCGGCAAGTTGACCACCTCCCTCCTCATGGGGGAGGCTTGCGCCCGCCGGATCGCGCCCTTGCTGGGGGTTGCTGCCCCTGCCACCCCGTGGCTGGGTGAGGACGGGGGTACACAGACGCGCCGGTCTTTCGTCGTACCCGTTCCCGGAAGACCGTGGTGGCGGTCTTCCCGGCAGGCCTCAGATGGGGGGCAGGACGCCGGTCGTACGATCGTCTGCGAGTGCGAGTGGGTGAGCCGGGATGAACTGGCCGCAGAGCTGCGGGCCAGTTTTTCCCGGGATGGATTCGCCGGCGCACGACGGCGGCTCCGCCTCGGCATGGGTGGCTGCCAGGGGATCCACTGCAGCCTGGCATTGCCCGGCATAGCCTGGGAAGCTGCCCGCGGTGGAGAAAATGGCGAAAGAAACGAAATAGAGGAAAGGAATGACAGGGACGCCGTCAACCGCATTTGGGATGCCTGGGCCGATTTCGTCCGCTCACGGTGGGCGGGTGTAGCGGCCGTCGGCATCAGGGGACTGATGCCCGGCGAAGGTCAGGCGGCCCCAACTCCGGTGGAGGAAACACTGCGGGGGGCAGCAGAGCAGGCCGAAGAGGCTTTCCTGGTATACACGGAGTTACTTGGCATACCGCCGGAACGGTACGGTTTTGCCCCGGACGGGCTTCCCGACCCGGACCGGAGCCACAGGCAAACCCGCGCCGACAGGCAGGTCAACAAGTCCCCGGGCAAGGCTTCCGGCCCGACCGAAGCGAATCGAGAGGAAAGTGACGGGACCAAGATTGCTGGATGAAAAGGCGCAATTGGTTGTAGTCGGCGGCGGTCTTGCTGCCTACGCCGCCGCGCTCGCTGCGGCAAGACAGGGAATCGAAGTCTTGCTCATCCCCGATGGCGGTAAGAGCTGGGCTCTCTTTGGCGGGAGCTTCGCGGCCGGGGTACAGATACAAAGTGAGCCCTTTGAAGCATTGGTTGAACTGTACGCAAGTACAGCCTACCCGCTGGTAGCTGCGAAACCTGCTGAACCTTTTTTTCTTCCCACCACCATGGGGACGGTACGTACCGCCGATCTGACCCCGGAGGAGTTTCAGGCCGGCGATCTGCGCCGTGCCGACCCCATCCTCCTTGTCGGTTGGCGCGAGCTGCCGGCTTTTTCGCCTGCGTGGGCGGCAGCCGCAATACGGCAGCGACTGGTGGAGTGGGCGGGCCGATCCGGTGACGGTTCAGCCGCCCCGACGGTATTGGCAGGAACGCTCGCCATCTCCCAGGTGTTGCCACAGCTTTCGTCCGGCCACACTCCCGTCGATGGTGACTATCCCGGGTTCAACTGGCGGGCCTTGGCGCGGGAGATGGAGCAGCCGGAGTCCCGGCGACAACTGGCGTCCGCTTTGAATCAGGCTCTGGTCAAGGCTGATCTGCCCAGGCCGGTGCGCCAAGCCCGGGACGAAGGCCGTCTGCGGGTTGCCCTGCCCATAGTGGGGCTCAACCTTGCACAAAGTGTGCGCCGGGAGGTCTACGATCTCACCGGTCTGGTATTGTGTGAACTTATCGGCCTGTTGCCTGCCCCCGGCGGTATCCGGGCCAAGACCATCCTGGACAAAGCACTTGTCAGCGCCGGGGTGGCGGTACGGCCAGGCTGGAAGGTAACCAGGATTGTAGCCGGAGAGAAGCCCACGGCCTGTGGCCGAGTGCAGGGGACAGAGGAAGGATTTGCTATCACTGGCGAGTACCTCGTTCTGGCCCCGGACCTTGCCACTGATCCTCTGAGTTGTCTTGCTGCCCGGCTGCCGCATGACTTCAGGCACGCGGAGGGCAGGTTGGTGCGGGCAGGTGCTGCCTTGTACTTGTATACGGACGACAAGGGAGAGACGCGGCCCGTTTCCGGAGGAACTCATGCGTTCTTGTGGGCCAGCGGCTACCAGGCGGGGCAGGAGGCTGCCGCCAACTTAGTGGGAAGGATCGACACGCAGGCTGCGGGGGGTTCTCGCGTGGGGGAGGGTGGAAGGTGAGCCTGACTTCACTTTCGCGCGAATCGACGGTCTGCCAGGAGTCTGAGCAATTGCTGGAGTCACTGGTAGCTGCGGACGCCTGCCTGCGCTGCACGGCCTGCCTGGCGGCCTGTCCGCTCGTGGAGGTTCTGCCGCATTATGCAGGCCCCAAACGCCTCGGCCCTGACCTCTGGCGCCAGCAACAGGCTCCGGCTGTCGAGGATGGGGCTGGAGGTGGCCATGGCTTGTTTACAAGGCGGCTTCCGGATCCGCTGCCGCACGATCTCGACCTGTGCCTTGGTTGCCGCCGGTGCAACCTTGCCTGCCCGTCCGGTGTCGAGCCAGCCCGCTTGATCGCGCTCAACCGGCTGAGCGACCGCCACCGTCACGAGCGCAAGACCGCTTTCCGGGACTGGTTCCTCGGCCGCGCCTACTTGCTGGGCAAGGCCGGTACGACACTTCGTCCGTTGGCCAACGTCATGCTCCCGACCGGGCCTGTACGGTTTGCGCTCCACCACGTCATGGGGATCAGCGGTGAAAGAGTCTTGCCGCCCTTCGCCACCCGGAGGTTCTCGTCGGTCCATCAGCCTTCCCCACGTCCGCAGTTGCCCGCTGCACCGGACACCCGCCGCAGCGGCCTTCCCGCTGCAGCCGAATGTGGCCGCGGCCTGCTCGGCCGTAAGGTGGTGTATTTCCCCGGCTGCCAGGTAGAGTACTACGAGCCCGAGCTTGGGGAGCTGGTCCTGAATACCCTCGCCCGGCTGGGAGTCGAAACGGCGGTGGATGAGGCCGCCTGCTGCGGCCTGCCACTCATCGCCAACGCCTGGACCAAGGCGGCCAGGGATCAGGTGACCGCCAACGTGGAAAGACTCCTCGCCTGGGTGGAGAATGGGTGGGATGTGGTCTTTTCGTCGAGCTCCTGCGGGCTTACCGTCCGCCACGATTACCTCTCGCTCCACCTCATACCCCCGAATCTGCGGGAGGCAGCGGCACGAGTAGCAGAACACGCCTACGACCTCGGCTCGTATCTTCTGCGGCTGGAGCAGGACGAGTCCTGCCGGCGTGGAAAGCAAGTCCGGATCTCTCCTAGTAAAGCTTCAGGGGTCACCAAGCATCTGGCTGGGATCGGTTACCATACCCCCTGTCATGTGGAAGCGGCAGCCCAGGGCCGTCCGTGGCTAACGCTGCTCCGCCGGCTGCCCGACGTGGAGGTAGTCGACCTGCAGGCCGGCTGCTGCGGCATTGCCGGCACTTACGGACTCAAACGGGAGAAATACGGGGTGGCTCGTGCGGTCGGACGCGGATTACAGCAGGCCGTGCTGGCGCTAGACCAACCGGTGGTGGCCACTGAATGTGAAACCTGCCGCATGCAGATCCGCGATCTGGTGCCGCAGGCACAGGTGATGCACCCGCTGCAACTCCTTGGCGATCTTTGCTTTGTCTGAGGGGGTGCCCGCATTGGATCGACACGTTTGGCAGGAGGCAGTTCGACAGGCATACTCCGTACTTACCGGTACCCCTCAACCTGATCGGGCTGTAGCAGAACGGGCGGATGCCGGCTGGCAGCTTTATCAGCTTTACCAGCGTTGGGTAGCCGGGGCAGCCGATATCCACTCCGACCGGCTGGCAGCCGAATTGGCAGGAGTGATGGATCAGACGCTGCTGCGACCTGAGGCGACCCGCTCCGATCTGGATGCCTTCCTGGCGGCGGCGGCCACCATTCCGTACGCAGCCCTCTGCGTACAACCGGTCTTTCTTGAACCGGCGCTGGCAGCCCCCCGCCAGCCCCAAACGCGTGTGGCGGTGGTGACCGCCTTTCCGCACGGTGCACTTCCTGCCCGGGTGAAGGCGGCCGAAACAAGGGCGCTGGTGGAATCGGGAGCAGAAGAGATCGACATGGTGGCGCATATCGGAGCGCTGCGGGCAAAGGACTGGGAAGCGGTGGTCGCCGATGTGGAAGCGGTAGTCGAGGCCGCCGGGCACGTCCCGGTCAAGGTAATACTCGAATGTACCTTCCTGGACGAGGAGACCATGGCGGCCGGAGCAGCGGTGGCCGTGGCGGCGGGGGCGGCTTTCGTCAAGACGTCCACCGGTTTCGGGCCGGGAGGAGCCAAGGAAAGCGATGTGGCTCTGTTGCGGCGCATCGTCGGGGCAAGGGCGGGTGTCAAGGCGGCGGGTGGAATCCGTGACTTGTCTGGTGCCATGGCCATGCTGGCGGCCGGTGCGGATCGGCTCGGCACCAGCAGCGGTCCGGCTATTATCGCCGGCCTCACCTGGGGCCGTAGGGACGAGGGACAGGAGTGATCGCCCGGGACGAGATGTCGGTGGTATCAGAGGATTACCCGCGCGTTGGCAGTGACGAGGCCGGCAAGGGCGACTATTTCGGCCCCTTGGTGGTAGCCGCGGTGGCAGTGATGGATAGAAAAAGTGAGACCTGCCTGGCAAAGGCCGGTGTCGCCGACTCCAAGCGGCTGAGTGACTTGCGCTGTCGGGAGTTGGCCGCAATGATAAGACAGGAGTGCGTTTGTGAAGTGGTGGAGATCTCACCGGGGCGGTACAACGAACTTTACGCCAGCATTGGCAATCTCAACCGGCTGCTCGCCTGGGCCCATGCCCGAGCCGTGGAAAACATCCTTTCCCGTTTGCCGGAAGGAACGGCCATACCGGTGGTGGTCGACCAGTTTGCCCCGGCAACAGTGCTGGAACAGGCTTTGTTTGCGCGGACCCGTCAGGCCCGCCTCACGGTCCACCCTCGGGCCGAGAGTAGCAGCATCGAGGTGGCTGCCGCCTCGGTCGTGGCCCGTGCCGCTTTCCTTGCGGGTTTGCAGCGGCTCTCGAAGAATTGGGGAGTGGAGTTGCCCAAGGGAGCGACCCATGTCCTGGACACGGCAAGAGTGATCTGGGAGAAGGGTGGTGAAGCGGCACTGCGCCAGGTGGCCAAGTGGCACTTCCGCACCACCGAAAAGCTCTTGGCCGCGGTGCATCCACGTGGGCCGGGTCATCCGGGCCTGCCAGGTCTACAGGGTACGGCGGAGGAATGATGCATGGCGGGAGAGTGGGCTGAAGGGGAGTTGATCGTCGGCAACCTCGCCGTCTGGCAGCGGGAGCGGAGGGAGGCGGGCGCCGGCGGCACGCTGACCGCCCTCTGGGCCAAGCTTCCGCCTCCTGAGCAGCTCTATTCTCACCTGCAGCTGGTCTACCGGGTCGGTCCCTGGCGGGAGGCCAGACTCCGCCGGAAAGGCATTGGTGATCTGCGTGAACTGGTTCGCGACCCACTCTGGCAGGGTACGGTCTTACCGGTTCTCCAGGCCATCGAGAGTCGGAATCTGCCGGAGTTGGCCGCCAGGGGCGCCCAACCCCTTGATCTGCTCAGCTTCTTCAGGCCTGAGGATATCCTTTTTCTGGACCTCGAGACAACCGGTCTGTCGGCCGTGATGCCGGTCTTTCTCGTAGGCGTCGCGTTCGTCGAGGGGGACGACCTCTTGGTGCGCCAGTATTTCGCCCGCTCCTATGAGGAAGAAGAGGCCCTCATACAGGCCACAAGCCCGCTGCTGTCGCACTATCCCGTGGTTGTGACCTACAACGGTCGTTCCTTCGATCAGCCCTATCTGATCCGGCGTAGCCTGATCACCAGGTCACCGCTCATGTGGACCGCCTGGCACGTCGACCTGCTGCCACTTACACGGCGACACTTTCGCACCGGATTGCCTGACTTTCGGCTGGCGACCGTCAGCGAGTGGCTGCTGGGAAGATCGCGGGCCGACGACATCCCTGGTTCACTGGTTCCGTCCCTTTACCACCAGTTCGTGGAGGAGGGGGACTGGTTGGTCATCGAGCCGGTGCTCACCCACAACAGCGAGGATCTGATCTCCCTGGCATTCTTGCTGCAAAGACTGGTGGAAGAGGCGACTCCGCCGGCTACCCCCACGGTTGAAGAGGCTCGACCCTGGAACGGGGACTGGTACGAAGAAAGAATTGGCACAGCATGAAGGAAGGGCAGAGCATGACCGCCCATGGCGAGCACTACTACACACCGCAGCCTCAGGCCCCCAGCCGCAAGCTTGAGTTTGCACACGAGTTCGGCGGCCGCACCTTCCGCTTCATCACTGACACGGCCGTCTTTTCCCGCACCCGCCTGGACCGGGGAACGGAGCTCCTGCTCGAGAGCCTACCGTTGCCACTTGCAGGTCGCGTCCTTGACCTCGGGTGCGGGTATGGGCCGGTCGGGGTGGTCGTGGCCGCATTCAGCCCGGCCGCGGAGGTGGTCATGGTCGACATCAACAAACGAGCCGTTGCCCTCGCTTGGGAGAACCTGGAACGAAACGGAGTCGAAGGTACGAGAATCAGCCTGCGGGCGGGGGATGGCACGGCACTTCTCACGAGCCCCGCCTTTGACTATATCCTCACCAACCCGCCCATAAGGGCGGGGAAGCAGTTGATCTTCGCCTGGATCGCGGGGGCGCGGTTGGCTCTGTTGCCGGGAGGATCCCTGTATCTGGTTGCCCGGACGAGCCAGGGAGCCAAGAGTCTCTTCGGTTACATGGGCCAGGTATTCGGTACCGAGCGGGTGGAGGTGCGGGAGCGGGGAAGCGGTTACCGGGTTCTGCGAGCCTGGCAGGGGTGAATACGAGTTAGGGGCGGCCCAACATCATATCCAACCGCCGGGGATGGGTGAAGAGAGTGTCACGCCCTGCACACCGTTCACCTTCGGTACGCTCCCACTCGATTGTCTTTCTCGTCTTCCATAAACGAGCGCTTTACTTGCCTTTTCTCTTGCTTTTCGCGGCTGCCTCTCTCCGTGCCCTGCACTGGCAACAGCAAGCCCGGCCAGCCATGCTGATGGCTCATGCCGACGTGTTGCGTCAGCGGACCATCGCCGTCGATCCCGGACATGGGGGCCCCGACCCCGGGGCGAAGGGTGGCGGGTTGGTGGAGAAAAACCTGGTGCTTGACATTGCCTTACGCCTGGAGGCTTTGCTGAAGCAGGCGGGGGCCGAGCCACTGCTTACCCGTAGCGATGACGACCAGTTCACCGATGGCACACCGATCACTGAGAGCAAAAGGGAGGAGCTCTCCCACCGCGCTGAGATAGCCAACCAGGCCAACGCCCACGTCTTTCTGAGCGTACACGCGAATGCCTTCCCGGAGAGCCGGTGGCACGGAGCCCAGGTATTCTACCAGCGTGGTTCGGCGGAAGGCCGGCGCCTGGCCGAGGCCATCCAGGCGGAACTGGTCCGGATGCTTCCGCCCAACAAGCGGCGCGCCCTGGCCGGTGATTTCCGGGTACTGCGGGAGAGCAAGATGCCGGCGGTGATCGTGGAAGTCGGGTTCCTTTCGAACCCCCAGGAGGCGGCCAAACTTGCCGATCCTGAGTATCGGCAACGTATGGCGGAGGCAATCTTCTCCGGACTGATCCGTTACTATCGCGGCATTCCTTCGCCTCCGGCCGCCAGTTGAGAACAGAACGAGTCAGGGTGGTGCGCGGCAGGAATCGAGGGGGCGGGGTAGAAAGCCCCCGTGGGGGGAGTACAGATGGGGCAGATACTGCGAGTCGAGGGCGGTCAGCCTCTCACCGGACGAGTTACTATCAGCGGGGCGAAAAACTCGGCTGCCGCCATCCTGCCGGCAGCCACGCTTGCTGCTGAGCCTTGCTTTTTGCGGCACGTACCCTTGATCGCTGATGTTCAGGTACTGCTCGACATTCTGAACGCGGTCGGATTTTCGACCCGACTCGTGCCGCCGCCAGACGGGACGGACCGGGCTGAAGCGGCCGGAGCTGAAGTAGAGGTCCGCCAGGTGGAAGGCCTCGCCGGCCCCGTGCCGCATGACCTGGCCAAGCGCCTGCGGGCATCGATACTTTTCCTGGGGCCGCTGCTCACGCGTTTCGGGCACGCCAGGGTGGCTCTCCCGGGCGGATGTGATATCGGTTCACGCCCCATCGACCTGCACCTCAAGGGCCT
>JBLNBY010000388.1:0-6969 GCA_050260295.1 Bacteroidota bacterium | reverse complement strand
CCACCAGGCGGTGCACATCCGTACCCAATCCCACCCGCACTTCCATATCCCCTTCACCCCGCTGCTCTTCCCTCTGCCCTTCTCCCAACCATGCCCTGCGGCCTTGCCGCAGGGCCAGGATCGCCTCGGCCAACTCGAGATCTCCTGGGACCGTTACCTTGATGTTGGTTCTTTCACCTGGGATGAGTCGCACAGGAAAACCAGCCGCTTCGAGCAGCCCTGCCTCATCACTCGCCTGCAGACCTGAGGCCCGGGCCTGGCGCAGTGCCTCCTCATACCAGTCGACCCGGACGACCTGCGGGGTCTGAACTGTCCACAACCCATTTCGATCCACCGTCTCCGCCACCACCGCCTGTTCCCCGCTCTCACCCGTTTCGCCCTGGACCGCGGGGACCGGACGGCCGGCCAGGCCTTCCCGCAACTCCCGCTTGACGGTATCGCTCACTGGCAACGCAGCTACCGCCGCTCCGCATCCCGGAGCACAAGCCGCTTCCACGACCCGCCGGAAGAGGTCCGGCGTCACCAACGGTCGCGCCCCGTCATGCACTGCCACCCACCGCCAGCGTCGTTCTCCACCAGTGGCAGCCAGCGCCGCCACCCCCCGGGCTACCGATTCCTGCCGGGTTGGTCCGCCCTCGACGACCGCAGCCAGCTTCGCCCTGACAACAGCAGAGGTCACTGGCATGGTCAGCCACTCCGGCACCGGCCAGCCCGGTGGTAGTACGACTACCACCGCACCCACTTCTGATGCCGATGCCACCGCTTCCACGGTCCACGCCAGCAGCGGGCGGCCGGCCAGGGGGAGGAATTGTTTGGGGATCGAGGCTCCAAAGCGTTCACCCCGCCCGGCGGCAACGACCACCGCACCAATCTCTATGCCTGCTTGCCCTCGCTCCACGCGCAACCCCTCGACTTCTCGCAAAGAACGAAGCTGCCAAACCAGTCCCCCGGAATTCAAACCGCCTGACAAAACAAGAGGACGGGCGGGCCAGACCGCCGTCCGCGACCGGTCAAAGCCCTCACCCGTCCCGTGTTCTACCCTGCTCCGGTGATTCCTGCTACTTCCTGCCTCCCGCCGCCCTGCTCTCTTCGAAGCCCAGCCTGCTCAGCCGCTGAGCGCCCGCGCACCCACGGCCTGATCACGGGACTTGGGCCGCGCAAAGATCATCCGGCCCGCCGAGGTTTGCAGGACGCTGGTGACTGTCACGCCCACGGTTGAACCGATATAGGGACGGCCACCGTCAACCACGATCATCGTCCCGTCGTCCAGATAGCCAACTCCCTGCCCCTGCTCCTTGCCGTCCCGAAGGACCCGGACCTCGAGCTCCTCCCCGGGCAGCACTACTGGACGGGTGGCGTTGGCCAACTCATTGAGATTGAGCACCGCCACCCCGTGCAGTTGTGCCACCTTGTTTAGGTTGTAATCATTGGTCACGACCTTGGCGCCCAGCTTACGGGCCAGTTTGACCAGGGCCAGGTCCACCACCAGGCCGTGGGTGTCGTTCTCTTCCCAGATTTCCACCTGGAGTGACGGATCTTTGCGCATACGATTGAGCAGATCGAGTCCTCGCCGCCCCCGATTACGCTTCAACTCTTCCGGCGAGTCGGCCAGGCGCTGCAACTCCTGGATGACGAATCCGGGGATCACCAGCAGCCCCTCGAGAAATCCGGCGGCTGCAACGTCAGCGATACGCCCGTCGATTATGGCGCTGGTATCGAGAAGCTTACGGGTCGCTGCCGGGGGACTATGGCCAACGGCGCCTGCCGCCTCGCCATTTGCCGACCCTGCCGCCACTGGCATCGGATTGGCCGGTTCGGTGCCGTTCTCCCCACCCAGGGCCGCAGCAGCCACCGTCGCGTGCTCGGCTTCACGAGCCGGCCGGCGCGGCTTCCACGGATAAAGGCGCAACAGCTCATCCTTTTTGCGCACTGCGAGCGCCGCCCCGAAGTACCCGCTGACCAGCGTTACAACCAGCGGCAGGTAGCGGCCGATCCAAGGGATGAGAGGCAAAGGCAGACTGATCAGAATGGCGACCAGGAGTCCGACGACCAGACCGGCAATGGCAGCAGCGATGTCTTCACCGGGAACTTTCTGCAGACGAGAGAGAAAACCGTCGATAGCCAGCCCGACCTGGCGGTACAAGAAGGGCAGAACGAGGACACCTGTGAGGGATCCGAGGAAGGCGCCGACGACCATGGCGCGGATTCCGTTGAGAAACAGCCAACCGCCCGGTGCGGCGGCGAAAGACGCTCTGGCCACCCATGCCCCTGTCGCTGCCCCAATGAGCAGAGAGGCCATACGCAGGCGGTTTTCCGTCACCGATCTTTCCACCTCCTGGTAGTGTCCGGATTCCAACCCTAGTATCCCCGCCTGCGCCACGCTTATCCGCCTGACAGACGTACCGGGTTGGAATGCCTGCTACCATCCGGCGGTCACCGGGCCTCAGCCGATATACTCCTCGAGCTCGCTCAGAATCTCCTTTTCCGTACAATTACGTGCAAGTACCAACTCGCTTACCAGTATTTGCCGGGCACTGTCCAACATGCGCCGCTCGCCAGTAGACAATCCTTTTTCCTTATCTCTTTCGGCCAGGTTCTTTACCACCTGAGCCACTTCGAATATGTCACCACTACGTATTTTTTCGAGGTTAGCACGGTAACGACGGTTCCAGTTGGAGGACATATCTGTCGTTTGGCCTTTCAATATGTCCATTACTTTACGGACGCCATCTTCATCGACAACCTGGCGCAATCCGACTTCCTCAGCGGTGTCCATGGGGATCATAACCTTCAATTCACCCAGCGGGAGCTTCATAATGTAATATTGATGTGTCTCACCCAGCACCTCCTTTTCCTGAATACCTTCGATGACGCCTGCCCCGTGCATGGGATGAACCACTTTGTCGCCAGCTCTGAACATGGAAGAACCTCCAACGGCGCTTTCCGGGTTAGAGACATCCACGTTGTATTTTATCACTAAAACCACCTCCTGTCAATTTCATCTCTTGTCAACATCTTGACTCAGTTTTGCCAGTCCGCCTATAATGCACTTGTGGCCTGGGCGGGCTTCCGATCAACCCGCATCGGGCAGGCTACTTTCCCTGACCTCTCCTGGCCCGCCCGCAGCCTGTTGACCGACACTCCCAGTTTTGGAGGAGAGCGGTATTCATGGAGCATGAAGACCTGCCTGCCCTGCAGGAAGCAGTCGCCCGAAACCTGGTCCGTCACCGCAGCATACTGGATATTATTTCCAAACTCGAGGAATCGGATGCCAAGATCAACCGCGCCGTAGCCCGCGCGGTGACGATGTGCGGATGCATTCAAATCCACGCGTCGAAGCAGGTGTTCGACGGAGACCTCACCCACAGCCTCGAGACAGTCAATTATCACGTCAATGGTGAGTTGTGCGACCAATGCCGCGAGCAGGTCGAGACCGAGCTCGGGCGTCACCTGTACTACCTGGCGGCTCTGTGCAATGCGCTGCAGGTAGACGCCGGCAAGGTGGTCAAGACCGAGTTGCGCCGTCTTGCTGCCCTGGGCCTTTTCACTCTTGCCTAGTCTCCATTTCTAAAAGCGGTCGGCGGTTCCCTCGCAGATCTCGGTTTCGCGTTTCCCGAAACGGGCGGTGCTGGGCTACTCCACAGAAAGGGCATTTCCCTTGGAGAGCCGAAGGAAAAAGATAAAAACGAACGCCTACAACCGGCGGTCCAGCACTGCTTGATCCCGTAGACGCCGCAGCCCTTCCCGGATAGACTTGGCGCGCACCTCGCCGATCCCATCGACTGCGTCCAATTCCTCCACAGTCGCCGCCAGTACCGCACTCAGGTTTTTGAAGGTACGAACCAGGTTTTCGATTACCGGTCCCGGCAGTCTTGGTATCTTGCCCAAGATGCGGTAGCCGCGCGGGGTAACGGGCTGATCGAGGTTGGGGGCAGCCGGTGCATAGCCCAGGGAGCGGGCCACGAGCGCCTGGTCCACGATGTCGTCCGAGCTCCAGCCCTCCATCGTCTGCCATACCTGTTCGGCACTGCGCCCGTCATCGTCGGCAAGGTAATCTTTGACGGTCAGCATGCCTTCGTCTTCAAGCCCGTTGAGGGTCTCTTCCATCTGTAACTCGACCAGTCGCCCTTCGGTACCCAACTCGACTACGTACCGTTCAATCTCACGAACGATCCGGTCGACCATCTGTGCCCGTTGGATGACGGTAACCACGTCCTGCAGCGTAACCAGACCCTCGAACTCCAGTGCGTTCAACTCGGTAAGAGCCTGCTCCAGGACAGACTTGTACTTCTCCAGTGTGGAAAGGGCCTGGTTTGCCTTGGTGAGCAGCACGCTCACCTCCGGCAGGAGGTACTTCCAGTTTCCCTGGTAGAGGGTGATCACGTTACGCCGTTGGGAGATGGCGATGACGAGCTGCCCGGTCTGACGTGCGACTCTCTCCGCCGTACGGTGACGGGTACCGGTCTCCCGCGTGGGCAGAAGGGGATCCGGCTGCAACTGGACGTTGGCGAGCAGGATACGGCGGGCATCGGCCGAGAGGACTATCGCACCGTCCATCTTACACAGTTCGTATAGGGCGGAAGGGTTCAACTCGGCGTCGATCCGGAACCCCCCGTCCACCAGGGCGAGCATCTCGGGGGTATCACCCACCACGATCAGAGCTCCCGTCCTGGCTCGCAGCACGTTCTCCAGACCCTCGTAAAGCGGCGTACCTGGAGCAACCATCCGCAGGGCCCGCAGCGCGGCCTCGCTCAATCGTTCATCCGCCATCTCGCCACCTCTATCTTTCTACCCAGCACATAGCCTCTTCCAGGCGGCCCACTGCTTCAACCTCCAAATCGGCACGAAGCGGCAAACGGCGCACATTACCCGCCGGCAGCAACAGCCGCCGAAAGCCGGCACGAACCGCTTCTGCAACCCGCCTTTCCGGCAGGTTGATGCTGCGAACTTCTCCCGTCAAGCCGATCTCTCCCGCTACCGCCAGATCGGCAGGTGGTGGAATAGTCCGGAAACTTGATACCACTGCCAAAGCTATGGCAAGATCGGCAGCCGGTTCATCGATCAGAATGCCTCCGGCCACGTTGACGTAAACTTCCATCGTCGCCAGGTTGAGTCCGGCCCGCTTCTCCAACACCGCCAGGATCATGCCGGCCCGGGCAGGATCGACACCGGTCACCAAGCGCCGCGGAGTACCGCCAAAAGGAGCGGGTGTGACCAGCGCCTGCACCTCGACCATTACCGGCCGGTGTCCTTCCATCGCCGCCAACACCACGGAACCGGAAGCTCCTACCGGCCTTTCACCCAGGAAAGTCTGAGAAGGATCAGCAACCGGATCGAGCCCGTGCTCCCCCATTTGGAAAATACCCACTTCCTGGGTGGAACCGAACCGGTTTTTCGCCGCGCGCAAAAGTCTCAACGCCGAACGCTTCTCCCCCTCGAAGGAGAGCACTACGTCAACGATATGTTCGACTACCTTCGGGCCGGCCAGGAGTCCGCTCTTGGTCACGTGTCCGACCAGCACCACTGCCGGGCCGCCGTCGCCAGCACCAACAGCTCCGCCAGCACCGCCAGCACCGCTGCCGCTCCTGTCACCGCCCTTGCTCCCGACTGTGGCCCCGTCCTCTTTGGCCAGCGTCACGAAGTCGAGCGCCACCTGGCGCACCTGCGCCAGCGACCCGGGCGGTGCATCCACTTCTGGATCGAAGACTGTCTGAAGCGAATCCACCA
This sequence comes from Bacteroidota bacterium, assembly GCA_050260295.1. Lineage (GTDB taxonomy): Bacteria > Bacillota > Limnochordia > Limnochordales > DUMU01 > DUMU01. The sequence goes on along the minus strand of JBLNBY010000388.1, from coordinate 1,242 downwards.
GCACGAGATCCGGGTGAAGCCGGCCAGCGGCGGCAAAGACGTCCGTGAGCGAGTTTTGGGTGAGTAGATAGAAATGGTCGGCGTCTACCCCGATGCGTTCCGCCCGGCCTCCAATCTGGGCCGCTGACTCCTCACCGGCCACGTAGAGTACCGTATGCCCCTGACGGGCCAGCCTTTCACCTGCCTGCAGCAGCAGGGTGGACTTGCCAATCCCTGGCTCACCGCCGAGAAGGATTACCGATCCGGGGACGACTCCCCCGCCCAACACCCGATCCAATTCCGCAAGACCGGTGGGCCAACGCGGCTCGACCGTACCCACGCACTCCGCCAGGCTCCTGAGGGCAGGCGTACTACGCGGCTCTTTGAGGGCCTGCATCAGCTTGCGAGAGGAACGGACAGCAGGCGCGTCCGCAGCCGGCTCACCGGCCGGGGTGAAACTATTCCAGCTGCCACAACCGTGGCACCGCCCCTGCCACTTGGGAGCGGTCTGCCCGCAGACCTGGCAGACGTATACCGCCTTGGCCGCCGGCATCAGCCAGTCCCTCCTCGTATTGGCCAGGTTTCGATTGACGGGCATCCCGGGCAAACGTAGGATCGAATTGATCGTACCACATCCAATTCCCATAATCAGGCGTTCCGTGAGGGAAATAGGGGGGCGCTAGGCAATGAGTAGCAAGAGATGGTTAGCGCTGGCACTGGCACTGGCACTGGGGGTTGGCCTTTCAGCCGGACTCGTAGTGTCAGGCACGGCCAGGGCGGCGGTAACTCTGCGGGTGACCACCTGGGGCGGAGTTGCTGAGCAGAATACCTATAATCAGATCGTCAAGAAGTTCGAGGCCAGGAACCCTGACATAAAAGTCAAAGTGGAGGTTCTGCCCTGGCCCGAATACTGGTCCCGGCTCACGGTGCAACTCGTCGGCGGCATCGCCCCGGACGTGATGCGCATGAGCGGTGCTTTCTTCGGACGGCTGGTGCGGGACGGCGTCCTGCTCAACCTCGAACCACTGGTTGCCCGAGACAAGATCGACATGGAAAACGACTTCCTGCCCCAGGGCGGGATCTTCCAGTACCAGGGCGATTACTACGGCCTGCATGACCTGGGCGACATCGTGGCCCTCTATTACAACCGGGACATGTTCGACGCGGCCGGCGTGAATGTGCCCACCGAGTCCTGGACCTGGAATGACTATCTGGCTGCGTCCAAGAAGCTCACTCGGGATGCCAACGGCGATGGACGTATCG
>JBLNBY010000387.1:0-5417 GCA_050260295.1 Bacteroidota bacterium | reverse complement strand
CTCGCGTCTTATGGGTGGAAAGGAGTTCAAGTGGTGAAAGGCGAGCGTGACCTCCTGGAGCGTGTCCGAACGGAAATCGAATCCCGGGGGTTGATCCGCCCGGGAGAGAAGGTTCTGGTCGCGCTCTCGGGGGGGCCGGACTCGTCGGTGCTCCTGCACCTTCTCTGGCGCTTGAGCCGGGAGCAAGGCTGGCAGCTGCAGCTTGCCTGTGCTCATCTCCACCATGGCCTGCGGGGGGCGGAGGCCGATGCCGACCTCGAACGTTCACGGGCTCTCGCAGTCTCGCTGGAGATTCCTTTTTACAGCCGCAGGGTAGACGTGGCCAGGCTGGCCCGGGAGGAGGGCCTGACGCTGGAAGCGGCCGGCCGGCTGGCCCGTTATCACTTTTTGGATGAACTGGCGGACTCTCTGGGGGTTCAACGGATTGCGCTCGGCCACCATCTGGATGACCAGGCCGAGACCGTGCTGCTCCACGTCCTGCAGGGGACGGGGCTGCGAGGGTTGGCAGGGATGAGGTGGATCCGGGCAGGGCGCTACGTCCGGCCGCTGCTATCCGTTAGTCGTACTGAGATCGAAGCCTACATCGCGGCCTGGGGTTGGAAACCGGCTCGCGATGAGACCAATGCCGATGTCTCTCTCCTACGCAACCGCATACGCCACCGTCTCTTACCGGTACTGGAGAGGGAGTTTAGCCCCGCCATCCGGGTGAACCTCGCCCGTCTCGCGGAAGTCGTAAGAGAGGAAGACGACTTTCTTGACGATCTGGTCCGTTCGAAATGGGCGGCTCTGGAGGCAGAGGTCCTACAGGTGAATGGAGCGCCTCGGATCTCCTGGTCGCTGGAAGGGTATGCGGCGCAGCCGGCAGCCGTGCAGCGACGCCTGTTACGGCAGTTCGTGGAGGCGGTAGCGGGTCACAACCCTCCTCGTGACCTGGGGTTTACGAGGACGGAAGGGTGGCGTCAGGAACTGCTGGGCCTGGCCCGGCAGCAGGTAGTCTCTCCCAGGCCGCTCGCCGGTCCGTCCGCCGGCCCTTTCAGCCTGCCGGGCGGGCTGGCCTACTGGGTTGGCAACGGTCGGATAGTGTTGACCCGGGCGGCCGTGAGGACGGCACCGTCGAACGCAGCGCCTGCTGCTGCTGCGGGTACGGCCTTGACCGCGACCGGGAGGGATGTAGCCACTGGGCAAGCAGAAGCTGCCAGCCGTGGAATAAGATTGCTGATTCCGGGGGAGGTCTCCTGGTGGGCTGGCGCCGAAACAAAACTCTGGGCATTTTGGGCCGATACCGGTCCGTCGCGGGCGGATGAGGCGGTGACTGTGGATTCGGGACCAAGTCCCAAATACTCAGTTTGCGTCGATGCCGACGAGATCGTCGGCGCATTGCAGTTGCGGGGACGGCGGCCGGGTGATCGGATTGCCCCGCCGGGACTTTCGGGGAGCAAGAAGCTGCAGGATCTCTTCGTTGACCGGAAAATCCCCCGGGGTTGGCGGCAGTACTGGCCGATTGTGGTAGACTCAAAGGGTATCGTTTGGGTTCCGGGACTGGCCGTCGACCGCCGGGTGCTGACCAAGAGTACCACGCGTCAGCGGGTATGCCTTGCCTGGTCGGGGCCGGCGTGGCCCGAGCAGGCGAGAGAAACGGGTTTGGTTCAATAGTCTATAATTAGAGTTACGATGACGATTGCTTATAACGCGCCAGCAGGCCCACGAGGGGAGGCCCTTTATTGAACAAACTGGCACGCAATGTCAGTCTATACATGCTCATCGCCATCCTGGCGATCTTTGTGGGAAAGACCTTCCTCGACCCTCCACAACCACCCGAACGTCCCAATTTCACTCAGTTCATGCAGTACGTCGAACGCGGGGAGGTCGCTGCGGTAGAGGTCATCGGCGATCAGAACGTGGTCGGCCGGCTGACCAACAAGAAGCAGTTTCAGACCGTCCTACCGCCGGGAATGGTACCGCAGGTGGTGGAAGAGCTGCAAGCACGCGGGATTCCGGTAGAGGCCAGGCAGAGCGTCCGGCCCTGGTGGGTAGATCTACTACCGTCGATCCTATCGCTGGTCATCTTCGCCGCCTTCTTCCTCTTCATCCTCAACCAGATGCAGGGGGGCAACAACCGCGCCCTTTCCTTCGCCAAAGCGCGGGCTCATCTGTATTCGGAAGAGAAGGCGAAAGTCACATTCGCCGATGTCGCCGGCGCAGACGAAGCCAAGCAGGAGCTCGGGGAGATCGTCGAGTTCCTCAAGCATCCCAAACGCTTCGTGGAGATGGGGGCAAAGATTCCCAAGGGTGTACTCCTGGTCGGTCCCCCGGGAACGGGTAAGACGCTTCTCGCCCGGGCGGTGGCCGGTGAGGCGGGAGTCCCCTTCTTCAGCATCAGTGGGTCGGACTTCGTCGAGATGTTCGTGGGTGTGGGTGCAGCCCGCGTCCGCGACCTCTTCGAAACCGCCAAGAAAAACAGTCCCTGCATCATCTTCATCGATGAGCTCGATGCGGTCGGCCGCCACCGGGGTGCAGGACTGGGCGGTGGACACGACGAGCGCGAGCAGACCCTCAACCAGCTACTGGTCGAGATGGACGGCTTCGAGGCCAACGCGGGCGTGATCGTCATGGCGGCCACCAACCGTCCTGACGTCCTCGACCCGGCTCTGCTGCGGCCCGGCCGCTTCGACCGCCGGGTCATCGTCGACCGGCCGGATGTGGTCGGCCGCGAGGAGATTCTGAAGATCCATGCCCGCAACAAGCCGCTGGCTCCGAATGTGGACCTGAAAGTGGTGGCCCGCATGACTCCCGGCTTCGTAGGTGCAGACCTCGAGAACCTGATGAACGAAGCCGCGATCCTGGCTGCCCGGACCAACAAGAAGCGGATCGGCATGGCGGAGATCGAGGAAGCGGTCGACCGTGTGCTCATCGGACCGGAGCGGAAGCGCCGGGTGATGACCTCGGAGGAAAAGCGGCTCACCGCCATCCATGAGGCAGGACACGCCGTCGTGGCTCACTACCTGCCGTATTCGGATCCGGTTCACAAGGTGACCATCGTCGGGCGCGGGATGGCGGGAGGTTATACCCTCACCCTTCCGGAGGAGGACCGCTGGTATGAGACCAGGACCGAGCTCGAGGAGCGACTGGCTCACATGCTGGGCGGGAGGGCCGCCGAGGAGCTGGTGTTGGGGGAGGTCAGCACCGGAGCCCACAACGACCTGGAGCAGGTCACCAAGATTGCCCGCCGGATGGTGATGGAGTATGGCATGAGCGAGGAGCTCGGTCCGCTGACCTTCGGCCGGCAGAATGAAGAGCTGATCTTCCTGGGACGCGATATCGCCCGCGACCGCAACTATAGTGAACGAGTGGCGGCTGCCATCGACAAAGAAGTACGCCGGTTGGTAGAGACCGCCTACGTCCGGGCCCAGGAGATACTCAGGGAGCACCGGGCAGAGCTCGATCGGGTGACGGAGGCACTCCTCGAGCGGGAGACGCTGGGCCGGGAGGAGTTTGCGGCACTGATGCGAGGCGAAGAGATCGGGCAGTCGGTGACCGCGACGGCGCAGCCGGAGGCGAAGGAACAGGAAGAAGAGCAACAGCCTGCGGCGGCGGGGACCCGGGAACGCAATCAGGAAGTGGGCATCCCGCTGGATGCCGGCAAGAAGCCCAAGCCGGCCGTGGGGTTGCAGTAGCGGGCGGTACAGTAGCGGTAGTAGTAAAGGTATGCGGGTTGCTCGGCATCGCGTCGATGATGCCGGGCACTCTTCACATTTGGAGGGTGATGGGCGTGACTGGCTCGTCGCTGGAGGGGTTGGACCGGCTAAGCTTGAAGAAGATGGTCTTCTATGGGTACCACGGGGTGATCCCGGCCGAAAAGGAACTCGGACAGAGGTGGGAGGTGGATGTCGACCTCTGGCTCAACCTCAGACAGGCGGGTGTATCCGACGATCTGGCGGCCACGATAGACTATTTCCAGGTTTATCTGCTCATAAAGCAACTGGTGGAGGAGCGTCATTTCCGGCTGGTGGAGGCGCTGGCCGAGGCGATTGCCCAAAGCATTCTGGAATCCCAACGGGGCACAGCCGGACTCGCGAAAGTTACCGTGCGGGTGCGTAAACTGCAGCCGCCCATCGCGGGGATTTTGGAGTATGCAGAGGTGGAAATCACCCGTCCGTAAACCGGGAGAGGAGCTCGAGACCGGCCTGAAGGGGGATGATGAAGGCGAGGTCCGGGTCGGTGGTTGACTGCAGGCCCGTGACCAGCCCCACGACCCGTCCGGTGGCGTCGAAGGCTGGAGTGCCCGGCAGGGGAAGGGTGGGAGCAGTCGGTGCGACGGCAGTGGTCGGAGTCGTCAATCTCACCGGAATCAACCCGGCCACTTCCCGGCTTTCACCCAGAATGGGGTCGAGAAGGCGGGCGGACTCCGTGGGGTCGGGCGAGGGCCACTTGGCATAGCGAGTCACCTGGCCCGGGATCAGCGCGTAACCGAAGGTATCCGCGGAGATCGAGGTTTCGGCCAGCAGGTTGATGGGCGAGCCGATCTCAAGCGGCGGGTAGGGGGCAGGCGCAAGTGGTGGGACTCCTGGATCTTGCCCGTAACCAGGGGGCTCGTCGAGGAGAAGCAAGGCCAGATCGCGGGATGGGTCGGCGGCAACCAGACGGCCCGTCGAGGTATGCCCCTCTCGAGCCAAAGCGCGGGCGTCGGCTGCGGCCAAGATCTCGACGCTGATTTTCTGGTGATCACCGGGGTAGCCGACCAGATGCTGGCTGGTCATCACGTAGCCTCGGGGATCGATCAACAGGCCCAAACCATGGCGATGCAACACTTGCGGGTTGGACGGGTATGTCCAGGGAGTGTGAAACCAGTCGTCGGCAAATACGGCGGTGCTGACTGAACCGGGGAAGAGCGGCTGCACGCGGGTGACGGGAAAATCGGCAGTGACCTCCACGAGCGAGATCGCGGGGAAAGCGGGCGGGACTGCTCCAGCCGGATGCACAGTCATGAGCACCAGGAGGACGAGCAGGGCACCAGGCGACAGGACAAACCGGCGCCACTGCGGGGACAAGGGAGCAGACACTCGACCGCCCTCCCTTCGGGCGCTCATGAACTCGCCATTGTGGTTATACTGTGGCCCAATTATACCATTTGACGGTGGAATGATGGAAACGCGGCAGATATGGCTGAAGATTGCCGACTCTACCAACGCCGTTGCCTGGCGTCTGTGGCAGGCCGGCTACTGTCGTGACCTGTGGGTAGTCGCTCTGAGCCAGTCGGCGGGGGTGGGCCGGCGCGGCGCGCATTGGGCGTCACCTGTGGGCGGCCTGTGGGCCAGCCGCCTTCTGTGCCCTGCCCGGCCTCTCGAAGTTCGCAGCACCTCCTGGCTGGGCCTGGTCGTTGCCCTGGCGACGGCCCGGGCCGTGGAAGAAGTCTCGCA
>JBLNBY010000386.1:0-3371 GCA_050260295.1 Bacteroidota bacterium | reverse complement strand
GCCGCAGGCGACTGGTGGTGTCAGCTGGTCGATGCTCCTGGTTTGGGTGCTTTTGCTAGCGGCCGTGCTCTGGCGTGTCGGTGCGCCCCGGTCGTTGCCCAGTGAGGAAACACTGCCGTCGACAGCGCAGGTGCCGGTACAGGTGCTCGTTCCTGATGATGAACGGGCACTGGCCGAGCTTCTGAGATCTGCTCCGCCCCCGTCCTGGTCAGAAGAGCCCGAGAGTCCCACCTGGTCCGAGTGGGTTGCAGCCTACTACCACGGGGCGGGCGGTGCTGCGCCCTTCGAATCCTTGGCACGGGATTTGCAGGCGGCCGGCAGCCGCGTTCAGGTGGTGGTCAGTCCGGCACCCCGTTTGACACTCACTTTTGAACAGATTCATCGCCTGGTCCGGGGAAAGCTCCGCACCGCTCCCGATCTGCTCTTGGTTGAACCGGACGTTTATGACGAGTTGCGTGAGGCTGGAGACCTGCTGCCGATCAGCGGTGAAGGTGACGACGCCGTCTATGGTATTCCTGACACCCGCCCGGCGGAGTTGGCCCTGCGGCGGGCGCTGGCAAGTGGTGCGGAAGCCACTGCCGGTGAACTGCAGCCAGAGATGCTCGTTATCCTCAGGAGTACTTCCTTCCCCCAGGCGGCGCGGGAAGCCGCCAGCCGGTTTGCCGCAGCTTGTGCCCGGCTTGCGGAGGAAAGGCAGCAGAAGTTGGATGAGTTACAGGCCCGGGCCGAAGGGGCGGGAGTCCCCGCGCCCGACGCGCACGAGCTGGAAAGCCTGCTCTAGCCCGAGGTCATGTACGTTGCGTCGGTGTGAGTACGTGGTCCTTGACCTGATTTCAGCCCGCGACGACTGGGGCTGAAGCCTGCACAGTACCTCGGCCGTGGCGACGGCTGTCCAGACGGCGGGGTTGTCTAAGTTTGTCTACGCAGAGAGAAAACCACCATCGACGGGGATGAGCGCCCCTTGAACGTAACTGGCCAGATCCGATGCGAGAAAAAGTGCGACCCGGGCCACTTCGTCGGGGTGGCCCCACCGGCCCAGAGGTAAGCGGCTTTGGAATTGATATCCGGTGCGCCACAGGCTGACCTTGAAGCGGCTCAGGGCCTGGCCGATCAGCGCTTTGGTTCCCTGTGTCTTGATTGCTCCGGGAAGGATGGCGTTGACGCGAAAACCACGCCGGCCAAACTCGCGGGCCAGCCCGCGCGTGAGGGCGATCACCCCCGCCTTACCGACCGTATAGGGGACCATGTCGTCCTTGAACGGGAGGATGGCTTCGATGGAGGAAACGTTAATGATCACCCCTCCCCGTCTTGATTTCAGGCGTCTGGCAATGAACGACTGGCACATCCAGAGTACGGCCTCGAGATTGACCGCGATGGTGCGCCGGAGCAGGGACTCGTCGGTGCGCAGGAAGGCCTGCATCGGGTAGAAACCGGCATTGTTGATCAGGGTGTCGGGAAGGCCATTGTCAGGGAGTCCGTCCCAAAAGCGGGCGATGGCGGAGCGGTCGCCCAGGTCGAGAACGTGTGCGCGTGCGCCCGTACTCGCCGCCACCTGCTCGAGCCGGGCAGGATTGCGGTCGATGAGGATGAGCGAGACCCCTGCATCACGGAACCGGCGGGCCATCGCCTCGCCGATACCTGCAGCAGCCCCCGTAATCAGGACCCGGCGGCCCGTCAGATCGATCATCTGCGACGTGGGTGGCATACAGACACTTTCCGTCCTCCCGGCTGCGCGCGGTGACACCTGTTGCGGCGGCATCTCGAGCTTCACCTTCAGCTTCACCCTCCTTTGTGCTGTGGACTGGCAGGTGAACTGGATGAGGAGCTTGCCGCCCCCGACCAGAAGAGGGAGAAGGCCAAATCGCTCAGTTCAGCCGGGGAAGCATCATTCTGCCCGACCGACCACACGAAGGCGACGGCGTGTATCATCCCCTGCAGCGCGGAAGCGAGGGTATGGGGATCGATCGGGCGAAGGACCCCGCTTTCCACTCCCCGCGCCAGTACGCCGGCGATCATCCGGCTTAGATCCTCGGCTGAACGTTTGGCCGGCTCCTCCATGCCCTGCGCGATCCGGCCCAGCTGGCCGTAGAGGATGGCGACAAACTCTTTGTATTCACTGTAGAACTGGAAGTGGGCGGCGATGATCCGCCGGATACTTTCCCGAAAGGCGTTGGCTGCCTCCTGTGACTGGACGGTGGCCGTAGCGCCCGCAGCGCTGGCGCTGGCGGCGCTGGTGGTGAGGTCTGTCGTATCGCCCGTATTTGCTTCGAGACCGGCGCGGATCAGGGTGCGCAGGCGTCCGAAGCGGTTTTCCATCAACGCCACCAGGATCTCTTCTTTGCTGCGAAAGTAAAGGTATATGGTGCCTTTGGCCACCCCGGCCAGGCGGGCGATGGAATCGACCCGGGCAGCGTGAAAGCCCTCGGTGGCGAAGACATGTTGGGCAGCGGTGAGAATGAGCTCCTGTTTATCCGGGGGAAGCACGGCTGGCTCTCCTTTGTCCGCTCGTGGGCGAGTCATGACTGACCGGTCAGTCGGCGAGCCCAGCGTAGCACACGAGCAGACCGGGATCAAGTGGTCGCGGGGTGGAATGGAGGAGTGGAGTGGAGGGCGTTCCTTGCTTTCCGTTCAGCTGCTGTGTTAATATGGTAGGGAATTTTGCGGCCCCGTAGCTCAGTGGATAGAGCAGCGGTTTCCTAAACCGCGTGTCGGAGGTTCGATTCCTCTCGGGGCCGCCAGATTTGGTGCGGGTTTCCGGAAGGGCGGATGGGAAAGAGGTGCTCGATTCCCATCTGGATTCCCGTCCGCATGCACGTGGGCGTCCAGCTCTGCCGAGTCAATGATCCGGAGGCCACCCACCAACTCGCCCAAGTGCCCGATGGCTTACGTAACGGGCCACAATTCATCAGCCGGCTGTTTGAGGAGACGTGTGAGCAGCTAGAGCTCGAGCACAAGCGGATACCGAATGCTATACCTAACAAGAACGCTGTAAACGCCCACATTGAAGCGTTCAACGGAATCATGGAGGAGGAATGCCTGGCCCGCAACGAATTCTAAACCTTTGCGGAGGCATATCTGACAGTGATCGACTTCATCGGCTTTTCCAACGGCGTCGGCTACACTCCGCCCTGGTGTACCGTAGTCCTCAGGAGTTTCCGGGAAGCATACCGGCAAAACCATACGCGACTCGCCACGACAATCATCACATTAGTCATGAGATAGTGGCAACACTATCCAGAACCCGTACCCCTTCCGTCCCTCAACCTCGAACTCCTGTCTACGGAATCCAAAACCAGCCTTTCTCCAAAGGCCTATCGCCTCTATCCTATCCTCTGTACTCCACGCACTTACCTGATAGAGTCTGTGCTGGC
>JBLNBY010000385.1:0-3588 GCA_050260295.1 Bacteroidota bacterium | reverse complement strand
AGCGGGGGTCCTGTCCTGGCGCAGGTGGTTCCAGCGTCGATCCGGACGGGATGCGGGACGAAAGGGGCAGTGAAAGTGTCATCCGGGGAACAAACGCTGATAGTTCACCATTCACCGAAGTCACCGGTGGCGGAGGCTTACCGGACCCTGCGCACCAACATTCAGTTTGCGGCGCTGGGGCAAAAACAGCAGGTGTTGCTCATTACGAGTGCCGGGCCGGACGAAGGGAAGACCACCACCCTCGCCAACCTGGGAGTGGCTTTGGCCCAGTCTGGGAGCAAAGTATTGATCATCAACGCCGACCTGCGCCGTCCGGCACTCCACCGGATGCTGGGCCGGCACGAGCGGATCGGCCTTACCAACGTGCTCCTCGGGACAGTGCCGCTGGAAAACGCAATCCAGAGCACCGAGGTTGAAAACCTTTACTATCTGGGTGCCGGTCCGCTCCCACCCAACCCTTCCGAACTACTGGGATCGGCCGCCATGGAGCAACTCATAGGCCGGCTGCGCACCATGTATGACATGGTGTTGTTCGACTGTCCCCCGGTGGTGGCTATCACTGACGCGGCAGTACTTGCTCCCCGGGTCGATGGGGTACTGCTGGTGGTCCGTGCCGGTCATACCGACCGTCAGGCTGCCCGGCAGGCCCGGATCAACCTGCAGCGAGTCGGAGCCCGGATTCTGGGGGTCGTCTTGAACGACGTTGAACTGCGCAGCGGACGCTACGGCTACTATTACTACTACTATTATCGTGACTCCCAGCGGTCCGCCGGGGATACCGGTGCTTCTGCCCTGCAGGAGGTGGCAGCCGCCTCGGCCGCGCGAGAAGATTTGGAGCATAAGTGAGCGTGGCCAATGTGAACCAAAGGATCGACTTCCACTGCCATATCCTCCCCGGGGTCGATGACGGAGCGCCATCGCTGGAGGAAGCACTCGTGATGGCGCGTCTTGCCGTCAAAGACGGGACGGGAACCATTGTGGCTACCCCACATGCGCTCGCCAGCCGCTACAACCCTTCCCCGAATGCCGTAGCGGAAGCTTTTGACCGGCTGTCGACCGCGCTGGAGGAAAACCAGATCCCGCTGCGGCTGCACCGGGCTGCCGAGGTCTATTTCGCCCCTGATCTTCTCGCCCGGGTGCAGGCGCGGCCGTCGCTGACGGTAAATGGGGAGCGCAAGTATCTGCTTACGGAGTTGCCCTTCGTCGGCTATCCAACCTTCGTGGCGGAGGTTTGCTTCGATCTTCTCCTCCATGGGATCGTGCCGATCATCGCCCATCCGGAGCGCAGCCAGCATTTGCAGCAGCATCCCCACCTGCTGTATGAACTGGTTTCACAAGGGGTCATGGCCCAGGTAAACGCGGGAAGCCTGTTGGGCTACTTTGGTCCCGAGGTGCAGGGCGCGGCCATGCTCTTCCTGCAGCACAGACTGATTCACGTGTTGGGGAGCGATGGGCACGATTCCCACCGGCGTCCTCCGCTGCTCGGGCAAGCCGCCTTGGCGGTGGCGCAGGTTTGTGGTGAAGAATATGCCCATAATGTTGCTGTTTTTTGGCCCAGCAAGATTCTTGCAGGAAATTATATTCAGGTTGCCGAACCTGAACCAATAAAGCACCGCGGCTCGACTCACAGCCCGAACCGCGGTCCGGGCAAGGCTGATTCCCCGCTGTGGCGACGGATCCTCTTCCGCCGACGTACCGGCGCCCAGCCGGGAGCCTGAGTCGCTGAATCGATGTATATCGTCTGTCTCAATGCCTGCCGCATGCATCCACGGAAGGAGGGCTGGTCGTTGGCTCCGGCGGCAGCAGGAACTCTCCGGGTGCGTTCTGCCAGCCTGACACTCAAGCTTGCGGGTGCAGCAGTCGCGGTGACGATTGTCTGCGGACTCGTGGCTTCGCCGGCCATCCTGGCGGGTGACGAGTCTGCAATCGAGATCTCGACAGTCATCCACCTGCCGGTCGATGAAAAGACAATTGGTTTCGGGGAGTTCGCCTATACCTGGCTGCAACCGGACTTACAAGCTGCCCTCACCCGGGAGCAGCCCGGAGTGGGCCAAGCTAACAACCAGACCGGCGTGGGCGGTGTTCTGCGACATTGGGTCGACTCCCTCCTGCAATCAAGTCTGTTCACTGAAGGGTTCTGGCCCCTGGCCCAGGGCCAGCTGCGCCCCTTGCTGGGGCGGACGACCGTAGGGTGGGGCCCGGGCCGGTTCGGGCAATTGACGCTCGGTAACTCCACGCCGCTTGACTGGCTGCTCCTCGATTACAGCCGTTCACCACTCCGCTATCGTCAGGGCGTTGCCGCGCTGGACTGGAATTCCGACCGCTTTCTCCTGGCTCATCGGCTGGAGTGGGGCGGGGGGGAGTACCCCGTTCGCCTGGGAATCTCCGAGACAATGACTGTCAGCCAGGGGTTTCGCTTCAACCCGGGTTACGTGGTCCCGTTCACTCCCTACTTCTTCTGGAGTTGGCTCGACCGGCGGACCAACCCCGACCAGGCACTCTACATGAATGAAAACCTTGGCCTTGATCTGCAGGTGCATTTGCCCATCGGCCAGCTCTATGGTGAGATCTTCTTCGATGATCCGCCGCCCTTTGCTGTGAGTGCCTCTGTCACCAAAGGCCAGGGGCCGGTCCTGAATGGCCTTTTTGAACGGTCGGCCTGGCTCATGGGGTGGTCCTGGGAGTCCGGGGCGGAGGACAGCCAGCGTAGTGGCATACGGCAACAGTTGGTGGTCGAGTATGCGCATTCCAATCCTTTGGCGTACCAGGCGGTGAACCGGGCCAACAGCTACACGGTGGGAGGGAGGCCACTCGGGTTCTGGCTGGGGCCGGACAGCGACATGCTGGTCGTACGAGCGGGCTGGATCGAACCCCGCTCGGTGCGGCTGCCGGCCTGGCTGTTGCCCGGATACGCTCCGGGAAAATCGCAGGAGCAGGCTGAGGATGGGACTCCGATCCTACCCGTGGTTTTGGAGTTGGCAGTCGACTCTGGAGACATCGAGAATGCAGTCGCCCGGCTGGCAGAAAGTGGCGGGTTGGGCGTTGAGCAGGTACCGATCGCGGTTTCGGCTGTAGGTGCGGTTGAAGGTGCAGCTGGAGAGGTGACTGCAGGTGCAGTTGCCGGTGCCCAAGAAGGTAGGGCGGTTACGCCAGGAAGCGAAGGTGACGGCAAGACGGTAGCCGTGCCCGCAACGGTCTCGACCTACGGAGAGGTCCGGTTTACCCGGCAGGGGGGGGATAGCCCGCAGGCCGAGGCAGTCTCCGAAAAGAGCGTGCGGATTGCGGTCGGTCAGAGTCTCAATTGGAAGGATATGAAGGTGGACATCCAGCTAGGTGTCGAGCAGACCGCCAATGCTGGTCACCGGCCGGGCGTGCAAACGGTGGGCCTGGTGGCGGAAGTCAAGATCACCATTCCCCTGGATTACTAGGCCACCGTGCCCTCGTCATCAACCTATCCGTTAGCCCCACCGTGGTTCAGCCGTTGGTCACCTTGGTGACCATCACTACTTCACCTCCCTGCCGCGTCGCCCGTTCATACATTTGGCGCAGAGCGCCCCAGACCTGTTCCGCCCGGCCGTTCAAGGTGGT
>JBLNBY010000384.1:0-3740 GCA_050260295.1 Bacteroidota bacterium | reverse complement strand
TCAGTACCTGGGCCTTGCCTTTGGCCAATTCCAGAAGCTCTTCCAGGGTAGGGACCGGCTCACCGGCAAAGGCTGCACCCTTCCAGGAGCCGGCATCGAGCTTCTTGATCTGCTCGAGTGTGAGCGAAGTGATGCTGCCGGTACCGTTGGTGGTCCGGTCGAGAGTACCGTCATGCAAGAGGACCGGGACACCGTCGGAGCTCAGGTACACGTCGCATTCCAGTAGATCGGCCTTGAGTTCGATGCCCCTCCGGAAGGCGGCAAGGGTGTTCTCGGGTGCCTCCCTGGATGCACCCCGGTGTGCAACGACGAAGGGGGCCGAGTGAGCCATAATCGCCGTCTTCGTGTCGCGGGCGGGCGGCACGATTCCGGCCTCCTGCACGAGACCCGGCACATCCTCCCGGCTGAGCGGCCGCACCACGACGTTGTCGAAGGCAACCATCGAACCATTGACGTGCAAACCAACCAGACCTTTCGCGTTTTGAACGATACCCATCATCTCATGGATCTTCTCGCCGTTGAAGAAGTAGCGCACGCTATCACCAACCACTTGCACCCGCAGATTGAAGGTCTGCCCGTTGGGAATGCGCTTGGATGCGGCTCGCGTCGCCATCACTTCCCAGCCGCCGCTCGTCCCGCGCCGGGCCACTTCGGTGCCGTTGTATGCCGTCATGTTGTTGCGAACCGTGAAGAGGTAATAAGGGTAGGCGCCGGTGGCCGGAGTCCGGTACATCACCGCGGTCCAGCGGGTCTCCTCGTTGGCAGCGATGAAACTGACATCCACCGAAACCTCGTAGTCAGTCCAGTCGGGGTCACCAAATACGATCCGTCCCTGAACTGCGGAAGACGGGCTCCTGCCGATCAGCCGTCCGCCCTCGACCTTCCATTCGCCCTCTACCGCTTTCCACCCGGCCGGAAGACTTCCATCCGGTACCTCGTCGAAGTCTTCCTGCAACAGTGGTTCCCGCTGTCCTGCTGCCTCCTGTGCCAGGGCACGACCAGCAGCGCCAGGCAGAATGACCAACATTGCTGCAAGAAGAACCAGTGACACACCCGAGCCAACCTGGTTAATCACACATCTGCCTCCTTCACACCGAGTAGACCGACACCGAGCGGCACCAGCGGGCGTCCATCCCGCTGGTGAACTGCGGGTCTATCTAGACTTTACCAGAATAGAAGTATTGAGGGAATACGGGAGAAAGATGCCGAACATAGCGTGCAGTCAGGAAACCAGTCCCCAAGGCGGCAGGCGGCAGGCGGCAATTGGCGCTGACTTGGGGCTCGGGGCTGTGTAGGGCGAGACCTAGCTCACAGCTCAAGAACGATCACGATGCATAGGCGGTTGCCGGAAGAACCCCCAGGGCTTCCAGGGCGAGGCGGGCGGCGCCAGCCAAGGCAGCCTCGTTGCCAAGTCGCGCCGCGACCAACGCCATATGACAAGCTGCAAAAGGTTGGGCAAAACGTTTGACAGCAGCACGCATGGAAGGAAGTAGCAGGTCAGCTTGCTCTCCGACTCCGCCACCGAGAATGAATCGCTCCGGCCCGAAGAAACTGGCGACATTGGCTGCCGCCATGCCGAGGAATCTCGTCGTCTCGTTCACAACCCGGAAGGCGAGGAGGTCACCGGCCCGTGCGGCGGCAAAGACCGCGCGGGTATCAGGGTAGATGTCGGCCTCCGGCATACCTTTCTGTCGAGCCAGGTGGACCGCACGGGCGTAGATTGCCGGTCCGGCTGCCAGGCTCTCGAGCCAGCCTATCTGCGGCCAGCGACTGCTCCACCCAGGGTAAGGTTCGGTCGCGTAAGAAGCGGGGACATCCGATGCCTGCGGACCATGGCCGGCGGCAAGGTCCTGCCGGTCTTCCCCTGCCATCCACCCGAAAGCTCCGGCAATACCGGTGCTCCCCCGGACCAGCCTTCCATCGGCGATGAGCCCGCCGCCAATACCAGTTCCCACTACCATCATACAAACGTTCCTGGCCCCCCGGCCCGCCCCCAACCAGTATTCTCCCAGGAGCGCCATATGGCCGTCGAAATCGACAAATGCCGGACTGCCAAACTCCGCCTGGAGACGCGCAGCCAGGGGAAAGTCGCCCCACGCCGGCACATTGGGTGCCCAAATCACGCTACCGGTCTGCCTGTCCACCACTGCCGCCATGCTGACGCCAATGGCAGACGGGGCCATACCGTGGTTAGGCTTACCGGTCCCAGCCACGGCAGTAACCACTTCCCCGACCGCGTGGCGAACAGCCTGCCAACTAGCCTCGCGATCATCGGGAGCGACGGGCCGGGGACGGGCCCGGGCCAGCCATTCCCCCGCCGAGGTGAGGGCCGCTGCCGCCACCTTGGTGCCACCGATGTCCACACCTACGACCCAGCCCGTACGGCCAGTGTCGACGCTCGAACTCCCAACTACCAAGGGTGAATCAACAGGTAGATGACCGGCCCGGGTTTGCATGGCATCGCGCCCTCCGTCACCGCTGCACTCCCTCCCCGTCCTGACAGGTGGCGTTACGCGGACGTCGTCGTTCATACGTCCTCGTCCTCTACCCCTGCGGGCCCGCTCCGCCCAGGCGGCAAAGACCGACTGGTTGTGCGCGGGGTCCGGCTCAAGGTTGGGAGAGACGAACGTCGGCATGTGCACGCCCAGTTCCACCAGACGACGAGCGGTTTCCGCGACAAGTGCCATGGAGATCAGCACGATCGCCAGCGTCGAACCGGCCGCCACTTTCTCCCGCTGGCCGGGTATCTCTACCAGAGCATCCTCCAGCGGAACACAGTTGTCGATGAGGACGTCGGCGAGGTCGCCCAGCTTCTTGCCGGACGAATGCGTGGCCTTGGCTCTGCGGTAATTCTCACCCGACGTCACCGCCACGACCTTCATGCCCACCGAACGAGCATAGAGAGCCGCTTCGACGGGGGCGGCGTTCAGCCCGCCATGAGAATAGATCAACATGACATCTTCCGGCACAAGCGGAAATGCCTTGAGGAAGTTCCGGATGTAACCTTCTTCTCGCTCGAGCCAGAGCAACTCCGGCGCTCCGCCCGGGCCGATCACCTGCGTCCAGGTAAGCCGCGGATCGATCAACGGGTAGAAGCCGACGAAACTCCCGTAACGAGGAAAGATGTCCATGGCGGGGATCACCGAGTGCCCGCTGCCGAAAATCCGTACCCAATGACCGCCGGCAATGGCATCGGCCATCAGGTTTGCCGCCGCCCCCACCGCCTCCTGCTGGGTTTCCTGGATCTTGGTCAGGATCCCTGCAGCTGCTTCCCAATACCTCTCTGCACTCACGGGGTAACACCTCCATACCTTATGCTTTCCGCACTGCCGATCTCCCCTGGCATAAAAGAGGCTGGACTCAAACCAGCACCTACTCTATTCGCTGCCGGTTCGTCCAACCCCTTTCGCCCAAACCATGATTACCCAACGGCGAACGCGCGGATACGCTAACAAGAAGTCAGTCGCTGCGAGCCAGCCACCCCCGGAAAGCCACCGACTCGAGGAACGCCTGGCGCAGGCGTCGCGTCATCACGCCCGGACGCCCCTTCCCCACCGGCTTGCCGTCAACCTCGCGCACCGGCAGCACTTCGATGGTCGTCCCGGTAAGAAAGACTTCCTCGGCCTGCCGCAACTCCTCGAGGTCGAGCTCCCGCTCCTCGACGGGCATACCCAGCGCCGCCGCCACTTCCAGTGTCACACTGCGGGTGATCCCGGCAAGGATGTGCGGACCTGTGGGGT
>JBLNBY010000383.1:0-3693 GCA_050260295.1 Bacteroidota bacterium | reverse complement strand
GGTCAGGCGGTTCGGGTCGGCGATCCCCTGGCTCGGGAGATACTGGACCAGGCTGTGAAATACCTTGGTATCGGCTTTGGCAACCTGATCAACGTCCTCGACCCCGATCTGGTCGTGGTGGGCGGCGGCGTCAGCAACCTGGACGACCTGCTCTTCCCGCGCCTTGCCGAGTATGTAGAGCGGCATACACAGCGGCGGGTGAAAGAGCCGGTGCAGATCGTCCGGGCCCAACTGGGGCAGGACTCGGGTCTCCTGGGTGCCGCGGCCGTAGCCTGGCAGGAGCTGACACAAGGCGTGGCCAGAGAGGCAGCAGCGGCGGAAGCATGAAGGCGAATGAGTAGAGGCGAGCAGGAGCACCCGGCCCGGGGCGACGTTTTCCTGGCCAACCTCAACCCGACCGTCGGTTCGGAGCAGCGCGGCATTCGTCCCGTGGTCGTGTTGCAGAATGACCTGGGTAATCGCACGAGCCCTACGCTGATCGTTGCTCCGCTCACCTCCCGGCTGAAACGTCCGGATCTGCCCACTCACGTTCCGATCCCGGACGGTTTCATTCTGCTGGAACAGTTGCGTACCATCGACCGCAGACGGCTGAAGGAGAAGATCGGGCGGCTCGATGCGGCCGTACTGGCACGTGTCGATGCCGCTTTGCGCGTTAGTCTCGGGTTACACGACATGGGCGAGGGAGATTCGGTGGAGCAGGAGGTTGGAGAAGATTGACGCCTCTCATTGGGATCACTTGCGGCTTGGAAAAACGGGATGAGATCAGCCGTATCTATATCAGCAGTGACTATGTAAACGCCGTCGTGGCCGCCGGCGGGGTACCGGTACTCTTGCCGCCGCTCGCCAAACCATTTGACCTGGGTAAAGTGGAATCCTTGTTTGGAACGGTCTCCGGACTCCTGCTCACTGGCGGGGTCGATGTCGACCCCGTTCACTACGGGGAAGAGCCACTACCGGCTTTGGGGCGCGTCGATCCCGACCGGGACCGCCTGGAACTGGTGCTGGCGCGACGGGCTCTGGCGGAAGGGATGCCGGTCCTGGGGATCTGCCGGGGAATCCAGGTTCTCAACGTGGCCGCCGGCGGTACCCTTTACCAGGACGTTCCCAGCCAGCTACAGCCTGCCGGGCAGGTTTTGCTCCACTCGCAGCGGGCGCCATGCTGGTATCCGACGCATGAAGTTCAACTAAGCAAGGGTTCGAAACTGAAGGCGGTTTTTGGCTGTGAGCGGCTGCGGGTGAATAGTTTCCATCATCAGGCCGTCAGGAGTCCGGGTCGGGACCTGGTGGTCACAGCGCGGGCTGCGGACGGCATCATCGAGGCGATCGAAAGCGTCACTCACCCGTTTGCCGTCGGTGTGCAGTGGCATCCCGAGTGCATGTGGGAGGCTGACGCCATATTCTTACGTTTGTTCTCCCGGCTGGTGGAAGAAGCTGTGGCCTTCTCCCGGCTGAGAGTCGCTACGGAGATCACGGAGGCTTCCTAGTATCCAGGTCGAATCTGTAAGGGGATTCGGTACAGGGAGGTAGGCTCATGGGCGGTCTCACCATCTGGATTTCCATCGACTTTGAAGGGTTGGCGTCCACAGTCAGCTGGCAGCAGGACCACGGCAGTCGTGAGAGCGAGTTTCGGCGCATGATGACGGCGGAGGCCAATGCCGCCATTGCCGGAGCGAAGGAGGCCGGTGCCACCCGGATCATCGTGAACGACTCTCACGACCAAATGCTCAATCTCATACCCGAGGAGCTCGACACGGACGCCGAGTTGGTGATCGGTTCACCCAAACCCCTCAGTATGCTGGAGGGGATCGATATCGGCGTAGATGGGGCGTTTTTCGTCGGCTACCATGCCGCGAGCGGCACTCTGCGGGGGACGATGGACCACACCTACTCCAACCGGGCCGTTCTCAACGTTTGGATAAACGGGAGAAGGGTGGGGGAAACCGGTATCAACGCCGGGGTTTGTGGGGCGCTGGGCGTACCGGTACTGCTGGTGTCAGGTGACAATGCCGCAGTCCGTGAGGCCCGGGACTTACTGGGCGAGGAAGTGGTCACGGTCACCGTCAAGGAGTCGGTGGGCAAGTTCGCCGCCCGTTGCTTGCACCCGGCCCGGGCCCGGGAGTTGCTCCGGGAAGGGGCGGCTCGGGCAGTGCGGGAGCGGGAGAGGATCAAGCTTTTTCGTTTTGAACCGCCGTATCGCTTCGAGATCGAGTTGGCGCAAACGGCAATGGCGGACATGGCGGAACTCGTTCCCTTCTCCCGCCGGGTCGATGGCAGGCGTCTGGTGTACGAAGACGAAGACTACATACGAGGGTTCCGGGCGCTGCGGGCCATGATCGCACTGGCGTACGGCGCCGTCTGAGCCGGATTCGAGTGGGTGTCGGGGAGAGGTTGAACGGGTGATGTCGGAGCAACGGTCCGATTCCGGTACGGAGGACCCCGGGGTGGTGGTCCTCCCGGTCGGCAGCGAGGCAGAGATGGAAAGGCTCGGTGAGGAGTTGGGCAAACGCCTGTGGCCGGGCGCAGTCCTGGCCTTGAATGGCCCTTTGGGGGCCGGTAAGACCACTCTTGCCCGCGGTATCGCCCGGGGTCTGGACGCCGACCCGGAGGAGGTGCGTAGCCCCACCTTTACTCTGATTCACCAGTATCCGGGGAAGTTTCCCCTCTACCACATCGACGCGTACCGGCTGCAGGATCTGGAAGAGTGGGAAAACCTGGGGCCGGAAGAGTATCTGGAAGGTGGCGGAGTGACCGTAGTCGAGTGGGCGGAGAAGGTGATGTCCCGCCTGCCAGGTGAACTTCTCGAGATCGAGATTGCCGGAGCCGGTCTGAGCGGCGGGCGGCAGGTTACGCTCCGGCCCCGGGACGAGGATTACCGGCGGTTGGTGGCCGACGTGATCCGTGCCTTTGGGGGGCAGAGGGAGTGAAGACGGGAGCATGGGCGGTCGATCGGGTGACGGATAGGATGGTGAATCGGGTGGTGGCTCTCGATACGAGCGTGCGCTCCACTGGCGTTGCGCTCATTGAGTCCGGCCAGGTGGTGGCCGAGACCTGGATCGGACCGGGCCACAGCAGTGCCGCCTCGTTGCTCCCGGCCCTCGACGGCCTCCTGGACGTGGCCGGGTGGAGCCGGGACAGCGTGGATGCCGTCGGAGTCGTCGTCGGACCCGGTTCGTTCACCGGACTCAGGATCGGGGTGACGACGGCCAAGGCGTTGGCTTATACCTGGCAGGTGCCGGTCATCGGGGTGACCGGCCTGGAAGCACTGGCAATGCAGGCAGTCCAGGTGGCAGCGGCTTGGCAAATGGCAACCGGAGCGATGGCTGGAGGGACGGCCAGAGCGACGGCTGGAGCGACGGGACAGTCGAAGGCCCGGCAGGCATCGGACGAAGGGGCGGGTAACGATAACGAGAACAGCGGTGAGCCGCAGGCGGTACTAATAGTCCCGGTGATTCCCTCGCGGCGCGGGGAGTGCTACCTGCAGGTTTTTGCCCTGCCGATGGTGTTTGCATCGCCGGCACAACTAGCGCCGCCGCCCGACTATCCACAACCTCTGGGTGAACCGCAGGTCGTCTCTCATGACGAGTGGGCTGCCGGCGGGTGGTTGAACTTTGGGTCTTGGCAGCAATCCGAGCCATTACCGGTAATTCTGGCCGGAGCAGCCTCGCTCACCGGCGAGCTGGTCCGCCGGTGGGA
>JBLNBY010000382.1:0-4865 GCA_050260295.1 Bacteroidota bacterium | reverse complement strand
GGGAGGCGAAGCCGCGCCGGGGTGTTGCGCGTATGCCTGGGTGTTGCACGTTTCCGGGCGAGCCATCCGGGCGAGCCATTGACCGGGCCCGAGGCGATTGGTAAGATAAGCCAGGGATTCTGGGGGATAGGCCAGCCGCCCGTCGTTTCCAGGAGCGGAAGAAAGATTAACCCTTTTCAGCCCAGGGATCCGTGCGGGTATAGCGAATCCATGCAGGGTTGAGAGGGGGTGCAACCTGCCCGTGCGACAAGTAGGTTGGCTGCGCTGGTTGTTGATCCTATTGGTGGGTGCGCTCGTCGGAAGTCTCATCGGTAATTGGGTCGGTGAGTACCTGCCCGTGGTGGGGAAGGCTGTCAGTTGGGGATTCCGTCTGGACGACGTACATGTCGCCGATGTCTTCACCTTTCAGCTTGGTCTGACATTTCGCTTCAACATCTTCACCCTGGTAGGCTTGGCGATAGCCGCCTGGGTTTTGCGTCGTGCATGAGGGAGTTGGTGGTAGGTGCAGGAGGAAGCGGTCGCTACCCGTTCGTTGGTGTTGGCGTCGGGCTCGCCCCGCCGGCAGGAGTTGTTGCGGCGTATCGGCCTCACCTTCGGTGTTCGGGTGCCGGGGATAGAGGAGGTAAGACTTCCCGGGGAGGAACCGACGGTGCTGGTCGAGCGTCTGGCTCGGGAAAAAGCGCTCGCAGTCGCAAGTGAGCTCGTTGTGGAGGGCGAGCGGGCCGAAGGCACGCTGGTGATCGGTGCGGATACTTGCGTCGTCCTGGATGGCGAGGTGCTGGGTAAACCGGCCGATGAGGAGGATGCGTTTACAATGCTCTCCCGGTTGTCCGGCCGTACCCATCGGGTACTGACGGGCGTGGCGGTAGTGGAGGTTCACCTGCCCTATGAGCCTTTGCGGCAGGTGGTGGACCACGAAGAGACCGTGGTCACCTTCCGCCCGTTGACACCCGAAGAGATCCGCCGCTATATCGCCTCTGGTGAACCGATGGACAAAGCCGGCGCCTACGGAGTGCAGGGTCTGGGTTCTGTGATCGTGACGAGAGTTGACGGTTGTTTCTTCAACGTCGTCGGCTTACCGCTCCCACGCCTTGCCGGACTGCTCAAGGAGTTTGGTGTAGAGGTTCTCTAGGTTGGCGGAAGATGTGTGCAGGACCTTCCAGTAGGATTTCGAGTACCTAGAGGAAGAGAAGTGACAACCAAGGGAATGACTAGGGCATCAGGGAGGGAACAGCGGGCATGGGTGTGCGGGATCTGGGCCAATCGGCCCGGCCCCGTGAGCGGTTGTTGTCGCTGGGGGCACAGGGTCTGAGCGATGTACAACTGCTGGCACTGCTCTTGGGGACGGGCGGAGTGTCCCGCTCGGCCCTCGATCTAGCCCAAGAGATGATAGCTTCCTACGGGAGTCTGGAGAGGCTTGCCCGCGTTTCAGCACGGGAACTGATGAATCGCCGGGATGTGGGGCCGGCCAAGGCGGGACGGTTGGTAGCTGCCTTTGAGTTGGCTCGTCGGATGCAGGAGGAGCCGCTGCTCGAGCGGGTCACCATCAGCTCCAGTGACCAACTGGCCCGGCTGATGATGGGGCGGTTGGGCCACCTCGACCGCGAGCATTTCGAGGTGGTACTGCTCGACGTGAAAAGCCGGGTGATCGGTCGCGAGGTGGTTTCCATTGGCCACCTGAGCGGTGCACCGGTCCACCCGCGGGAAGTCTTCAAGCCGGCTCTGCAGGCGAGTGCGGCGGCAGTAGTGCTGATTCACAACCATCCCAGCGGCGACCCGACGCCGAGCCGGGACGATATTGCGGTGACGGAGCGGCTGGTACAGGCAGGCAAGATTCTGGGTATCGAGGTGCTGGATCACCTCATCATTGGTGCGAAACAGTATGTCAGTTTGAGGCAACAGGGCTTGTTGTAGAGAGGCTCCGGAGAGTCGAAAGGGGAGCATAGATGTTTGGCAGATTCGGGCGCGATCTGGGGATAGACCTCGGGACGGCCAACACGCTCGTCTACGTGAAGGGGCGGGGGATCGTCCTGCAGGAGCCCTCGGTGGTGGCAATCAACCGGGAAACCAAAGAGATCCTCAAGGTAGGGGCGGAGGCCAAGCGCATGGTGGGCCGGACGCCCGGGAACATCATCGCGGTCCGTCCGCTGAAGGACGGGGTGATTGCCGACTTCGACGTGACGGAGCGGATGCTCAACTATTTCATCAACAAGTCGTCCCGCCGGGGCCTCTTTTGGCATCCCCGAGTTCTCATCGGCGTTCCCTGTGGTGTAACGGAAGTCGAGAAACGGGCCGTGGTGGACGCAGCACAGTCGGCAGGGGCTGGGGAAGCGCGGCTGATCGAGGAACCGATGGCGGCTGCCATTGGCGCAGGTCTTCCCGTTGCAGAGGCCACCGGTAACATGGTTGTAGACATAGGCGGCGGTACGACTGAAGTAGCAGTCATCTCATTGGGCGGAATCGTGGCCTTCCGTTCCATACGGGTAGCCGGAGATGAACTCGATGAGGCCATAGTACAGTACGTGCGCCGCACCTACAACCTCCTGATCGGCGAGCGGACCGCGGAGCAGGTAAAGATCCAGATCGGTTCGGCCTATCCCACCGAGGAAGAAGAGTCGGTGGAGGTTCGTGGGCGTGACCTGGTTTCCGGTTTGCCGCGCACGATCGCGGTGACCACCAGCGAGATCCGGGAAGCTCTGGCCGAACCGGTGACGGCCATTGTCGAATCGGTCCGCAATACTCTGGAGCGGACGCCGCCCGAATTGGCTGCTGACATCATGGAACGGGGGATTGTGATGACCGGCGGGGGCGCGCTCTTGCGGGGGCTGGACCGCCTGATCGCGGAACATACCAGCATGCCGGTGCATGTGGCCGAGGATCCGCTCACGGCCGTGGTGACCGGCTGTGGAATCGCCCTCGACCATTACGATCTCATGCGACAGGTTACCATCAGCCCCCGGCGGGCGTAGGTGACGCAGGGGGAAAGGCGGCGTTTGTGTGAGCGATTGGGGTGCAGGAAGCCAGCCGGCAGCCCGGGCACGAGCCTGGCGGTGGCGGGCGTTGATCGCGTTTCTGGTCGTCCTGGGGGTCTTGATAGGGGGATATCTTACCCGCCGGGGGACGGGAGAACTCGCGTTCATTGCCTCCGGACTGCAAGAAACGCTTGCTCCAGTGCAGGAGCGCGTCAGCGGTTTGCTGCGGACGTTGAGCCAGCGGTTGACCCTCCTCACTCATTACTGGCAGGTGGACTCGGAAAACCAGCGCCTGCGCCAGGAGATAGTACAGTTGCAACTGGAGCTGGCTTCCCTTAAGGAGGCCAGGCGGGAGAACGAGCTCTTACGGCAGCTCCTCAACATGAATGCGCCCCCCGAATATAAGGTGGTGAGTGCCACCATCATCGGCCGTAGTCCCCGGCAGTGGTCGTTTCAGGTCACCATTGACCGGGGTCGGGATCAGGCGGTGGACGTGGGTGCAGTAGTTCTGAGCACCGGGGGAGTGATCGGACGAGTGGTGGCGGCCACGCCCAGTTCGGCACGGGTACTGTTGCTAACCGACCCCTCCAGTGCTGTGGGAGGGCTCGTGGAAAGGACTGGCGATCTGGTGCTGGTCGAGGGTGCCCCAGGTAGCCCTACCGGGCTGAAGGCGCGTACTCTCTCACCCCATGCAGAGCTCGCGACCGGAGATGTGATCCTGACGTCCGGGCTGGGTGGTGTCTTCCCCAAAGGACTGCAGCTGGGTACGGTGTTGGATGTGAAAGCCGACCCTTACGGGCTTGCCACCGCCGCCACCGTTCAGCCGGCGGCTGACTTCGGGCGGATGGAGTACCTGCTCGTCCTTACAGCCAACCCGAAGAGCCCTGTGGCTGCGGCGCCGCCCAAGCAGTCACCGGCAAGAGAAGAGACACCAGTTGCAGCTTCCCAGGCAGGCCCGGGCGACGCGGCCCGCCCGTCCGGGCAGGTGGGCGCTTCGCCTCAGGTACAGACAGGTGATGGCACCGGTCAAACCCGAGGTGGCCGCGATTCGACGGGGCCGGCATCGATGAGGGCGGCCGCGACATCTGGTGCTACTGCAGCAGCGGATACGGCGGTGCCGGTGTCGGAAGCGGCAACAGCGACGTCGACGTCGCCAGCGGGGAACAACCAAGAGCCGAGTGTTTCACAAGCTCAGGCGGGGGTACGAAATCAAGCATGGGGGGATGGAGATGGGGCGACTCCGGCTGGATCGAATGCTAGTACTAATCCTTGAGCTCCTTTTTGCCGGGGTGCTTCAGACTCTGCCTCTCGGTTATTTTGGACTTCCCTGGGAAGGCAGATCGAGCTTTCTGGCCCTGGTCGTCCTCGACGCCAGTCTTCGCGACGGGCCGTGGGCGGGAGCAGTGTCCGGCCTGTTGGCTGGTGCCTGGATCGACCTGCTGGCAGGGGAGATCATTGGCGCCGGCATGGGGGCCTGGCTGATCACGGGTTATGGTGTCGGGCTTTTGGGGACCTACCTTTTTCGGGAACGATGGGAGGTCCCGCTGCTGCTCATACCCCTTGGTACATTGGTAGGTTGCACTCTGGAACTCGTTTTTGGTGTTATTTGGAGTCCCGGCCACCCCTGGGGCGGACTCTGGCTACAGGGAGCCGTGCCGGCCACCGTCTATAACACTCTGCTGGCAGTAATGGTCTACGGGTTGGGCCACCGGTGGTTCTGGCGCCTGCGCCTGCCGGCCTATCACCTGGGGGCAGATATCCATGCCCACTGAGACGATGGTCGAACGCCGCCTGCTGGCACTGCGAGTGGTGGTAGGGTTCGTCATTGTCCTGCTTTTCGTCCGCCTGGTCCAGCTCCAGCTAGTAAATGGAGAAGAGTACGCCCGGCGGGCT
>JBLNBY010000381.1:0-7941 GCA_050260295.1 Bacteroidota bacterium | reverse complement strand
GCAGGCGGGCCCTTTCGGCCTCGATATCCACCAGCCCGGCCAGCGGCAGATAGATCTCAACACCGCCGGCCACGACCGTAGCGGCCTCCTTCGGCCGCTCCGCCTCGAGCCCGGCAAAGGTGAGGGCTTGCCGGTCGAGACCCGCGAGCTGTTCAAGCAGTACCGAGGACTCCTGCAGCACCTCCACTTTGGCCGGATCGGCATGGAAGATAGCCCGCACCCGGCGTCCGGGTTGCACCTGCATCTCGGCCCGCACGTTGCGGATGGCGGTGATCGCTTCCCGCAACAGGTCGACCTTCTCCTCTGCCTGGGGATCGTTCAGCCGGACATTTGCCCGGGGCCACGGATTGATCATGATCGAGGTGCGCCGCTCTCCCGCGGATGGCTGCGGCAGCCGCTGCCAGAGCTCTTCGGTGATGAAGGGCATGAAGGGATGGAGCATCTCCAAGGTGCTGCGGAGAACGAACCAGAGCACCTGCCGGGTCACCTCCCGCTCCGCACCTGGCCCACCGTAGAGGCGGGGCTTGCTCATCTCGATGTACCAGTCGCATAGCTCATCCCAAATGAAGTCGTAGAGCTCGCGGGCGGCCTCACCCAGGTCGTACTGCTCCAGATGGCGTGTGAGTTCTGAAAGAGCGTAGTTCCAACGGGAGAGAATCCAGCGGTCAGCCAACGCCAGCTCGTCACGATGAGCAACCACCCAGGCGGGCATGTCGCTCTCGTCCGCCGCCGGCCGGAAACCTTCCAGATTGAGCAGGGTAAAGCGGGAAGCATTCCAGATCTTGTTGGCGAAGTTTCGGGCGGCCTCCACCCGTTCGGGCACATACCGCATGTCGTTGCCGGGCCCCACACCGTTCACCAGCGTGAAGCGGAGGGCATCCGCGCCGTACTCTTCGATGACATCGATGGGATCGATGCCGTTGCCCAGCGACTTGCTCATCTTCCGCCCCAGCGCATCCCGGACGAGGCCGTGGATGAGGACCGTACGGAAGGGGACGTCGCCCATGAATTCGAGGCCCATGAAGACCATCCGGGCGACCCAGAAAAAGATGATGTCAAACCCGGTGACCAGCAAGGTGGTCGGATACCAGTGGGCAAGCTCGGGTGTCTTCTCGGGCCAGCCCATGGTGGAGAAAGGCCAGAGGGCGGACGAGAACCATGTGTCCAGGACATCCGGATCCTGTTTCACCTGCCCGCCGGTCACCGCCGCTGCGCAACGCGGGCAGGCAGCGGGATCAGTGACGGCCGCCCACTGGTTGCCACACGCTTCACAGTACCATACGGGGATGCGGTGACCCCACCACAGCTGGCGGGAGATGCACCAGTCACGCACGTTCTCCACCCAGTTGTTGAAAAGGCTGGTGAACCGTTCGGGAACGAAGCGGATCCTTCCCTCACGAACCGCGGCCAACGCCGGCTCGGCCAGCGGCTGCATGCGCACGAACCATTGCTTGGAGACGAGCGGTTCGACCACGGTGCCGCAGCGCTGGCAATGGCCGACGGCGTGATGCAACGGTTCGACCTTGACCAGGTAACCCTGGGCCTCGAGGTCGGCCAGCACCTTGCGCCGGGCCTCGTCCCGGGTGAGCCCCTGGTAGGGTGCGGGGACAGCCTTCGTCATGCGGGCGTCCTCGTCGATTACTTTGATCGAGGCCAGGCCATGGCGTTGCCCCATCTCGAAGTCATTGGGATCGTGGGCCGGGGTCACCTTGACTGCGCCCGTACCGAAGGCGGGGTCGACATACTCGTCGGCAAAAACCGGTATCTCCCGTCCCACCAGCGGCAGCATCGCCTTGCGGCCCACCAGCCGGGTGTAACGCTCGTCGTCCGGGTTGACCGCCACGCCGGTGTCCCCCAGCATGGTCTCCGGCCGGGTGGTGGCAACCATGATGTATTCGGGTTCGCCGGCTGCGGCTCCGTCGCCCGCACCGCCGTTGCGCCCGGCGTTCGCACCGTCCGTGCCAGCCGGTACGAGAGGATAGCGGAGGTAGTAGAGCTGGGCATCCACCTCTTCGTGCTCGACCTCGATATCCGAGAGGGCAGTACGGCAGCGGGGACACCAGTTGATGATATAGTCCCCCTGGTAAATCAACCCCTTCTCATAGAGGCGGACGAAGACCTCCCGCACTGCGCGGGAACACCCTTCATCCATGGTGAACCGTTCCCGATCCCAGTCGCAGGAGCTGCCAAGCCGCTGCAGCTGCTCGATGATGCGGTAGCCATAATGCTCCTTCCAGGCCCACACCCGCGCAAGAAACTCCTCCCGCCCGAGGTCGTACCGGGTCTTGCCCTCTTTGGCCATCTCCTCTTCGACACGGGTCTGGGTGGCAATACCGGCGTGGTCGGTGCCGGGAATCCAAACCGCATTCTTCCCCCGCATCCGCTGCCAGCGGACGAAGATGTCCTGCATGGTGTTGTCGAGGGCGTGTCCCATGTGCAGTTGCCCCGTCACGTTCGGTGGCGGAATCACCATCGAAAACGGTTCACGGGACGGATCGACTTCGGCATGGAAGAGCCGGTTCTCGAGCCAGAAACCGTACCACCTCTTCTCCACCTGCTTGGGATCAAATGTCTTGGGTAACGGTTCGGCCGCGTCGTCGGCGGCGTAACCATTACCGGTTCCCGTCCCCTTGTTGGCCTGTGCCGCCTGCACCGCCGTCGCAACCGCACCAGCGTCCGCCGGACGCCTGCTCTCTTTCATCTCAAACCCCATACCCGCAGTCCCCCTTCTGCCTGCCTTCTGCCTTGTGTCATGATCGCTGTCATTGAAATGCAAAAGCCCTCTTCCATCCCACAGGACGAAAGAGGGCCACCTTCCGCGGTACCACCTGTATTCCTGTCCGGCCGGACCAAGCGAAACGGCCGGGCAGGCTCTCGCTCACCATAACGGGGTAAACCGGCTGCCGCTACTCCCCTCGCGGGTTTCGCCGCAGCAGCTCCGAAGCGACCTTCAGCCGGTGAACAGAGCGTGCCTTCCACTCGCCGGGCCCGCCTCGCTTCCTGCTCTTGCCGGCCTACTCCTCTTCTTCCTCGCCTTTGACCGATTCTGAGCCTGGCTGCCACTTCGACTCTTTGCTTTCCAGTATACCTGGGAAAGTACCTCTCTACAACTGCTCGTCGTAATTCGTCACTGCGTGAGCCGGATGGGTCGGGCGGACCCGTCGGGGCGACCCGGGGCGCCGGACCGGCGTTGCGCCGCCTTTCTGGGGATAGCGGAGGGGAACCGGAGGAAACCGGGATGCCACCAGGCACCGGTGGCAGCACCCAGCATCCCCCCCATCAAGCCAAGCATCCAGCCCATCGCCGGGTCACCGCCACGGGCAAACAGCGCCCAGGCCGCAGCCGCACCTGCCCATCCAGCCCAGGAACCAAGCACCATGGCTTCCATCGCCCGGACCATGCGCGCATGGCCGCCGTTTCCTCCAGCTTCGGGGTCACGACTTGGACTCGCCGGATAACCCGGAGATTGGGCAGCAAGAATGTCCCACCATACCCCGGCCAAAGAACCGGCAGTCGTCAGAATCAGCGTGAGCACGCCGGCCATCGTGCCGTGCTGTGCATGACTCACGGGCCGGACCAGATCGAGCCACCCCCCCAGACCACTGGCCAACAAAGTAACCCAGACGGTCCTGGCGGATCCCGGTTGCATCTGCCGGCCACCTGCCTTACGAAGACTGCGCGTGTTGTACGTTATCACACTAATGCGTCCGATTATCCGAAAAGACCATCGTGATCAAAAACACTTGGAAAATCTCTGGAGTGGCTGGACTCGCTTTTACGCCCACCGGTCGACCGCACCTTCCAGTCCGAGATCACCGATACAGCCCCGGCGGTGGTCTTCACCTTCTAGATGACGGGCTTCCTTGACCGTTGGCGCGGCAGGTGCGGCAAAGACCAAAGAAGCGCAGATTGTGGTCGGTGATGGTAAAGCCTGTCTCCTCCTCCACCCGACGCTCGAGCTCATCGAGCAAATCTTCGCGGAACTCTTCGATGCGGCCGCACTTGTGGCAGATGAGATGGTGGTGGTAGTGAAGATCCGGCGACCGGTTCAATTCGTAACGTGTCTGGCCGGCCCCGACCTCCAACCGCGAAATGACCCCGAGCTCGGCAAAGAGTTCCAGGGTGCGATAGACGGTTGCCAGTCCGATCTCCGGCATCTCCTGCCGGGCGAGCAGATAGATCTCCTCGGCCGAAAGGTGGCGATCACCGTCGCAGGCCAAAACCTGCAGCACCAGCTCCCGCTGGGGTGTCAACCGTTGCTCACGCGCGGCGATCACCCGCCGCACCTTCTCCAGCCATTCGCTCATGAATGCACCGCCGGTACGGTTACTTCCTGCGGCTCCATCGTGAGCGCTGGGTAGTTCTTGAGCAGCCGCAACTCAGGAGTGTCCGTGATCCCGCTCACATACAGCCGCAACTCCCCATCCACCTGGTCCGCCGGCCCCTCCAGGTGGATCATAACCCGGTTGCCATCCACCAGCACCTGGTCGACGGTAAGGTCACCCAGCACCGTAAAGTTGCCGGCGTCCCGAGCCGACCACGCATCCACCCGTTTGTTGAACGAGAGAATCACCCAGCCGGGTCCGCCCCGGCGCACCTTCACCACCCGCGGTGCTTCCGTATACATGTAACGACCGATATGGTACTCATAGATGGTGTAGGTGGAAAAACCTGTCTCCCAGGCCGCCTGGCTGAATTCCTCGATCCAGTCCCAGTCATGCCGCATCGGTTCCAGCGAGCCGATGTCCCCCTGCAAGCCAATGGGCATATCCGGGGCCACCCGCCGGATCTCCTGAATGAATGGTGTGTATCTGCGCATGTAATCAGGTGGCAGATCGGCCTTGATCCAGTCGGGCCAGTTGGTCTGCAAGAAATGGATGTCCGGCTTCACCCGGGCCACCACCGCTGCAGTGTCCTCGCCCAGATCCACCCGGGACTTCTCAAGCGCCCCCGGCCAATCGGTAGCCAGAGTCCAGGTAGACACCGGAATACCCGGCCGGGCGTCACGGATGCCACCTTCACCGTTGACCAGGTAATCCAGCCACTCCGTCACGGTATCGACACGAAACTGCACCCACTTCTTGTACAGGTCGGGTACCTTTGTGAAGTAGCGAGGACTGCGCCGGTCGGTGAAATCGGGTGGATCCTCTCCAAACTTCTCGCGAAAGGCAGACTGGGCGTACGGACCAATATCCCCGTAGACCCCCGACCGCAGGCCGTCCCAGTTCGGAAAGAAAGCCTCCACCAGCTCGATCCCGTCGATGGGGTAGGTGCGCACCAACTCGGCCAGTACTTGCTTCTTCCATTCGCGGAAACCCGGATGGTAGGGCGATAGGTATATGAAACCGCTGGGAGCAGCTGGAGTGATCAGTTGTTGCCGCCACTCCTCCCATTCCGGCGGATAACCAGCCGTGCTGTACGTACCTCCCGCCCAGACCATGCCCCAAACCGCTATGCCTTCCTTGTGGAATGCATCGATCAGGGCGGCGTTGACGTTCTTTTCGCTGGTTATCACCAGGTGCACCGTCCGATAGCCCCTCAGGGCTATCTCCTCGGCGATGCTCTCCGGTGAACGGCCCTGGTAATAGGCAAAGGAAGGATCGACCGTCGGGGTCGGCCCACTGAAGAGCAGCTCTCTGACCCGGGCCGGGTCGAGTGGGCTTGTGGTCCCGCCCTCGGCTGCCCGGGCAGCGTGGGCAGGAAGGAGCGGACTCCATGCCAGAACGACCAAAAGAAGCGCCGCCGAGCAAGCCAGCAGCAAAGTCACCGGATGGATCACGTCGCCACTCGCCCCTTTACCCCAAATACGCATATGTCCTCCTGGCGGTTTCACAATCTTTGGCGGGGTTACCTTCCGCACATTTCGCCGCCAGGAGGACATATCCTGCATCGCTGCCCAACACTCGCATACCCGGATTCAGCTTGCGGCCACGTCAGCAAAAAGTTGCGGGGCTAGCCGCTGGGCTACCACCAGCAACTCCTCATCCTCGATCGCAGTCGTCCGACCAGCCGCATACTGCTGCTGCACCCAATCATGCAACTGGTGAACCAACGGGTGATCCTTGGGTAGCCGATCGTCACCGTTCAGCCCCAGCTGCCGGTTGACCCACCAGGCAATTCCGGCCAACCCCGACTTGTCGGTTACCGCCACACCAATCGGGCGCCCAAGCAGCCGGCGGGTGTCGAAGATGTTGTAGATTTCCTCGTTCTTGAGCACTCCGTCGGCGTGTATCCCCGCCGAGGTGATGTTGAAATGCTTACCCACCAGCGGTTGGTTCGACGGGATCACCGTCCCGGTCTTAGCCATGTAGTCAGCAATCTCCGTTATCACCGTCGGGTCGGCACCGTTGAAGCCGCCCGTCAGGCTCGCATACTCGATCAAAAGCCCCTCTACGGGCGTGTTGCCCGTTCTTTCTCCAATACCAAGCAGCGTACCGTTGGCTCCCGCCACTCCATACAGCCAGGCCGTGGTGGCGTTTATCAAGCCCTTGTAAAAGTCGTTGTGCCCGTGCCACTCAAGCTGCGCCTTGGGTACTCCCGCCTCATGGACCAGCGCGTACGCCAGCCGGGGCACGCTGCGGGGGAGAGTCGCACCCGGATAAGGCACGCCATACCCCATGGTGTCACAGAGCCTGATCTTGATAGGGACACCCGACTCTGCCTGCAGCCGCATCAATTCCTGGGCGAAAGGAACGACGAAACCCTCGATGTCGGCCCGTGTGACGTCCTCGAAATGACACCGAGGCCGGATGCCTGCCTCGAGGGCAGCCCTCAGTACTTCCAGATAGTGGTTTAGTGCCTGCTCTCGCGTCCATCCCAACTTCAGGAAGATGTGATAGTCGGAACAGGACGTAAGGATGCCGGTTTCCCGTAACCCCATGGCCTTGACCAGTTGCAGGTCTTTGGTGTTGGCCCGGATCCAGGCCGTGATCTCCGGGTACCGGTACCCCCTCTCGAGGCAGGCTTCGACCGCCTCCCGATCACGCCTGGTATACACGAAAAACTCAGCCTGACGTATCACGCCGTTGGGTCCGCTCAGACGGTGGAGCATGTCGAAGAGATCGACGACCTGCTGGCGGGAGTAGGGTGGGCGCGCTTGCTGCCCATCCCGGAAAGTCGTATCCGTAATGAATATCTCCTCCGGCAGATCATACGGAACCTGAATACCGTCAAACAGTATCCGGGGCGGTTCCGTGTAAGGGAACTGTTCACGTAGTAAGTTGGGTTCATCTACGTGAACAAGCTTGCGGGCCGGCCGGGTGGGCTGACCGAGCTGTGTATTCCTAGTCACGAGCTCCTCCCCTTTCCACCCGGGTCGCCGGGGGCAAGCCTGGCGTCCCGGAAATCAATCACCCCGCTTGAAGAGCTACGCGGGGTGTCGGCCATGCCGATTATTGCGTCAAGTATACTCGCTGTTGTTACTGGCTGTCAATAAAGGGACCGGCCCCCTCATTCGCCTGGCTTCCCCAGCGCCTCGAGCATCAGGCGGTTCACCAGTTGCGGATTGGCCTTACCGCGGGTCTCTTTCATGATCTGCCCGACCAGCGCCCCGATGGCCTTTTCCTTCCCTTTCCGATACGACTCGACCGCTTCCGGGTTGGCGGCGATCGCCTTTTGTACCAGTTGACGGATGGTGCCCTCATCAGAGATCTGCCGCAGTCCCCGCCGCTCGACGATGGCGGCCGCGTCCTGGCCGGTGTGGAACATTTCCTCGAACACGTCTTTGGCGCTGGCGCCGCTGATGGTTCCTTCCCGCACGAGGTGCAGCAGGCCAACCAGCCGGGACGGAGTAAGGTCGACATCGCCCAACTCTTTCCCTTCCGCCTTCAGAAGCCGCAAGAGTTCCCCCATCACCCAATTGCTGACCATCTTGGGATCGGGAAACTGGCGTGCCGCCTCCTCAAAAAAGTCAGCGAGCTTGCGGGAAGTGGTTAGAATCTC
>JBLNBY010000380.1:0-3414 GCA_050260295.1 Bacteroidota bacterium | reverse complement strand
GGGCGGTGAACGCCGCCGGACGGAGATTGCCCGTGCCCTGGCCACACGGCCGTCCTTTCTCCTGCTGGACGAGCCTTTTACCGGGGTCGACCCCATCGCGGTGGCCGAGTTGCAGGAGTTGATCCGGGCCATCCGGCGGGAGGGCATCGGCGTGCTGGTGACCGACCACAACGTCCGCGAGACGCTCGCCATCTGTGACCGGGCCTATATCGTTCACAGCGGCCGGATCCTCCTGGAAGGTCCGCCCGATCAGCTGGTGGGAGATCCGGAAGCACGCCGGCACTACCTGGGCGAGAGCTTTTCGCTCTAGGCGCAGAAGCGGGAGCAAAGGCGGGGACAGGGGCGCATGCAGACACTGCGTCGTTACGTTCTGGGGGCATTCACCGGACCTTTCGTCTTTGGTATGGCGGCGTTTACCAGCATCTTCGTCGCCGCCGATCTGCTGAACCTGGTGCGTGACGCCGTGGTGGCCGGCGCGGGGTGGGGCGTGGTGGCACAGATAACGCTCCTGCGGTTGCCGCAGACCCTGGTCTACACCCTGCCCATGGGCATGCTCTTTGGCGCACTGCTGGGGGTCGGGAGGCTCGCCAGCCAGATGGAGATCGTGGCGATGCGGTCGGCGGGGGTGAGCCAGGTCTGGCTCTTCTTGCCGCTGGTCCTGGTGGGAGTGATGGCCTCGGCCGCGGCGTTCGTCGTCAACGAGGTGGTGGTTCCGGCGGCCAACCGGCGGGCGACGGTGGTCTGGCGGGAGCAGATCAGCCGGCAGCCGCCAGCGCCGGTGCGGGAGAACGTCACTTTCAGCCACTACCAGGATGGGAAACTCCACTGGCTGCTCTGGGCGGCCCGTTATGAGCCGGAGGACAGAAGGCTCGAGGATGTTACCATCGTCACGATGGCTGGGGGAGCGCCGGCGCAGACAGTTCACGCTCGCGGGCTGAAGTGGATGGGTGACTACTGGCTGCTGCAGGACGGTATGATCTATCGTTACGGGCAGGACGGGCAGGTGACCACCCTGCTCTTCCAGGGCGGCAGTCAGCAGGTGGATCTGGGAGTAGAGCCGCAGGAGATTGCGGCGGAGCAGAAGAGCCCGTCGGAGATGAGCGCCGGTGAATTGGCCGAGCGCATCCGGGTGTTGGCGAGCCAGGGGGTGGAGATTCCCCGGGAGCTGCGGGTGCGGTTGTATCAGAAGTACGCACTTGCTCTGGCGAGCCTTGTTTTCGTGCTTCTGGCCGTGGGGCTGGGAGGCAGGGGAGCGGTTCGCCGGGGTGGTGCGGCGACCGGCTTTGGTTTGAGTATTTTGTTGATTTTTCTGTACTATATTTTGATGGCCCTGGGCGGTCCGTTGGCGGAGACCGGCCGGCTGCCGCTGGCCGTCGGTAGTTGGCTGGCGAATCTGGTGTTGGGGCCGGTGGGCCTTTGGTCTTATCTGAATCTGGATCGCCGGTAGCGGCCGGTGTGAGGCAGCAGCCAGTGTGAGGCAGCGACGGGTGTAAGGCTGCGGCCGGCATGGCACCGGGTGGTACCCGGCAACGGCCGGCCCAAGCGTAGGCAGTACGCAGGCAGTAAACGTTACAAAGCAGCGGCCGACACACGGAAACGGTGCAGAAGGGGGGAGGGAGCCTGCTGGTTCAATAGGGGGGAAGAGCAGCATGTACGGCGTGGCGCTGATTGCCGTCCTGATCGTCATGGGCGGGCTCATTGCCTACCTGGGCGATCTCCTGGGCCGGCGCATCGGCCACCAGCGGCTCACCCTCTGGGGACTGCGGCCCCGGCATACCTCCATCATCATCACGATCATCGGCGGCTTCATCATTGCCGGTAGTACCCTGGGCATGCTGGCCGCCGCCTCGCAGGACGTACGAATTGCCCTTTTCCACATCAAAGAGATCCAGAATGAGCTTGAGCGCAGCCAGGACCAGTTGCGCTTGGCCCGGGCACGAATTCGTGACCAGCAGGCGCAGGTCCAAGAGCTCACCCTCTTGATCGAAACCAAGTCCAACGAATACCGGGACATCGACGCCAAGCTGCAAGAGTTGGTGCAGGCCCGGGATGAGGCCGAGAAGCAGCTGGCGGCCGCCCGCAAGGAGAGGGAGCAGGCGGAGCGGGAGTACGACCGTATCCGCTCGTCGTATGAAGCCACCAAGGCGGATCTGGAAAAGGTGGAGGCGGCGCTGGCCCAGGAAAAGGAACAGGTGCGCCAGCTCGAGGAGAATAGTAAGGAACTGGCAGATACCGTGGCCCGTCTCGAACTGGCCCGGGACGACCTCAACCGGCGGCTGAGCCAGCTCTACGAAGAGTATCAGAAGGTGCAGGGTGACGTCAGCCGCCTGCGCCAGGGGAACGTGGCCTATCTGGCCAACCAGATCGTCTGGGCGGAAAGGCTGATGGCCGGCGGGACGGCGGAAGACGTCCGGCAGCGGTTGTATGATTTCCTGCTTCGGGCCGATAAACAGGCAGTATCGCGGGGGTCGAGCCTGCCCGACCGTCAGGGCTCGGGCCTGAAACTACCCAACCAGAAGATGTTCGACGATGCCGTGGAGTTCCTGGCTGCCCGGGACGGTGAGTGGGTAGTGCGGGTGGTGAGTAAGGCCAACAGCCTGGTGGGTGAACCGGTGGTGGTTTACTTCGAGATCATTCCGCACCGGCTGGCCTTCCGTCAGGGTGAGGTGATCGCCGCGGCCGAGGTCGATCCAGGAAAAGACAAGCCGGAGGATGCGCTGCTGGCCTTGCTGGAACAGGCAAACGGAGCGGCCATCCAGCGGGGCATGATAACCGACGCCAACGGCACGGTGGGACAGGCCGACGGGCAGGAGTTCAGCCGGGCGATGGCTGCAATCCGTTCTGCCGAGGGACCGGTACGGGTGGAGGCAGTGGCCGCCCTGGACACCTGGACTACACGCGGGCCTTTGCAGATCCAGTTGCGGGTCGTCGCAGATGGAGCCGGGGGTGGTAACCCGTGAGGAGAAGAACTCGGGTAGCCTTGCTGTCACTGGTGTTCCCCGGCCGGGTGTCTCGCGTTGTCCTGGTCTTGTCGGTGGTACCGGTGCTGGTGACGGCGATGAGGCTGGCGATGGTGCTGGTGCTGGTGCTGGCGATGGGGTCGGGGGCGATGCTGCCGGCAGGTGGCCTGGCGGGGGGGCCGGCGATGGCCTTGGTGCAGGCTCAGACCCCGGGCGCAGGCCAGCCCCAAGCCCAGGTACAGGCCGGGACGCAAAGTCCGGCCCGGGTCCTGGCCCAGGCAGTAGTCCTTGCGCCCGGGCAGCCGCCGAGCTTGACGTTGGGTACAGGATCGACCTCGGACGGGGGTCAGGCCGGAGGGAAGACTGAAGGGAAGACTGGAAGTCAGCCTGCCACTGCCGGTGGACTCATCATCGATCCGGGAGTAGTGCTCGACGATGAAGCAGATCCCGAAAC
>JBLNBY010000379.1:0-3932 GCA_050260295.1 Bacteroidota bacterium | reverse complement strand
TCTCCTCGCTGAATGAACGGAGCTCGGCGATGCGGCGCTCCAGCTCAACGAGGGGCTTCTCCCACTCGAACGCTTCGGGAGTCAAACCGCTCACCTCGCTTGTGGTGCAGCCGCAGCAGGCGGGCCAGGTATTTCTTCATCTCCCGCCGGTCGACGACTGCGTCCACCATTCCGTTTTTGAGCAGGAATTCGGCCGTCTGGAAACCGGCCGGAAGCTTCTGTCTGATGGTCTGCTCGATTACCCGCGGGCCGGTGAAACCGATACGTGCACCCGGCTCAGCCAGGATCACGTCTCCCAGTGAACCGAATGATGCGTAGATGCCGCCCATGGTCGGGTCGGTGAGCACGGCGACATAAAGACCACCAACCGCCGAAAAACGGGTGATTGCCTGGGTGGTGGTGGCCATCTGCATCAGGGAGACCACACCCTCCTGCATGCGTGCCCCGCCGCCACCCGACGAAAAAATGATCACCGGGAGAGAGGCCGCGGCAGCCCGGTCAAAGAGGCGGGCCACCTTTTCGCCGACCGCCCAGCCCATACTGCCGCCCATGAAAGAGAAGTCGAGAACGCCCACACAGACGGGCTCATTGTCGATCGTGCCACGTCCGGTTACCACGGCCTCGGCCAGCTGGGTCTTCTCCCGCGTCTGGCGGAGCTTCTCCTGATAGTCGGGGAACAGGAGCGGATCACCGCCCACCAGATCGGCGTCGAACTCCTCCTCCAGCCCCTGGTCAAGGGTGAGGTTGAGACGCTCACGGGCTGGTACACGCTGGTGGGCCTGACACCGGTAACAGACATACAGGTTTTTGGCCAGCTCCTTGGTGTAGAGGATCTGGCCGCAGGCCTCGCATTTGGTCCACAGCCCATCAGGCACTTCCCGTCCGTAAATGGGCCGTCCCCGCTCGTCCCGGCGGGCAGGGGTGGCAGGCGCAGGCGTCTCACGCGAGGCCGGCGCTTCTGCCGGTACAGAACGCGGTTGTACCGTTACATACCGGGGGCGGCTCCGGAATAGGTTGTTGAAGAAACCCCCTTCGGAGTGTCGGGATTCCCCGGGCATCGCTTTCCTCCTCTTTCAAGAACCCGTCATGAACCCATGATCTGGGCGAGGACCTCCTGAGCCTGGGAAACCTCGGATTCCGGCACCAGCACCTCGTAACTCCCCGATGCACCCAGATGCGGTACGCCGATGGGCCGGATCATCACCAGAAGGCCCTCTTTCTCCAGCAACTCTTTGATCATATCAGCAACCGCCCGGTTTGGAGCAATGTCAACCACAGCCCACATACGCGCTGCTCCCTTCCATTCCGACCGGAGGGCGTCATGCTTTTCTCGCTGGACCTGCGGAATTCCTGCCCCACCTATCGTTCTGACTCGACCATCCCGTACCTGGTCCAGATCTGCGCCCTGCCCCGGATCTTCATGGCACTGACATGTTCGGTGAATTGGGCGACCATCACCTCACCCCGGTCGAGCTTTTCGCTGTGACCGATGCGCGTCTCTCGCCCCCGGGTCATGCCGATGATGGTGACCCCATCCTCCAGTGCCTTCACGACGATATACTCTCCCCAATCCGAATCCGGCGTGCGCCCGTCACGGACTGTTTCCTGTCCGTTCACAGTCTACCTCCCCTTCCAGTACCCGGATGGTGACCCCGTGCGTCTCGTGCTCCAGAATAGCAGCAACATCGCCGGCTCGCGCCGCCAACCCGTCGAAGCGGCGATCAGCCTCGATCAATACTGAACCAGCCACCAACTCCAGACGGATGTAAAGCCGCCCCCCGCCCCGCGTGTCCCGGTCACTCCGGTTTGCCCCACCAGTATAGGGTTCGAGCAGTTGGACCACCTTACCCAGAGTGGCTATACCCTGCCGCCGGTCTTCCCCTGAGTCGAAGCACAGCTTCAATTCTACATCCGCTCCGCCCAGACCGCGCAGGGCGCCGGCCGCCGCCAGGCTGGCGATGAATTGCCGGTTTACCTGGAGGCCACCCAGGCGCAACTCCAGGTCGACCTCGCTGCGGAAATCCCCACCTTTCTCCCTCGCCTCCACCAGCGCCTGCGCACTCTTCTCCCCCGCATAGCGTACGGAGGTGAAGCCCGGGCGCAGGGCATCGCCCTCGACGGCCCAGGTTACGCGGCTATTGTTTATGTCCACCGGAAAGAAGCGCACCCCCCGGCGCAGGGCACTGCGGCGCAGCTGTTCGATCTGGTTCTCATCGGAGCCGGCGTCGGTGAGGAGTTCAGCAAAGTACGGCAGCGGATGATGGGTCAACAGCCAGGCCATGGCGTAAGCAAGCAGGGCGTAAGCCGCAGCATGTGACTTGTTGAAGCCGTAGCCGGCAAAGCTCGCGATCTCCGCAAAAATCGCCCCGGCAACATCCTCAGGGATTCCCCGGGAGACAGCGCCGCTGACGAAGCGGTCTTTTTCACTCGCCATCAACTCCGGATCTTTTTTGCCCATGGCCCGGCGTAAGAGGTCGGCCTCGCCCGCACTCATGCCGGCCACCACCTGGGCTATCTGGATGACCTGCTCCTGGTAGAGTATGACACCGCCCGTCTCGGCGAGAATCGGTTCGAGCCAGGGGTGCAGATAGGTCGGCTTCTCCCTGCCATGGCGCACGTTGAGGTAACGCTCAAGCTGCCCCATCGGCCCCGGCCGCCCGAGGGCAAGTGCGGCCACGATGTCCGTAAAGGCAGCAGGACGAAGCCGGGGCAAGAGCCTGCGGTTGAGGGGGCTGTCGAGCTGGAAGACCCCCGGGTTGTCACCGGTGGCAAGCTGGGCATAGACTGCCGGGTCGTTCAGGGGCATTTCCTCGAGAACCGGCACTTCCTTCCCCAGCGCTTGCACCCTCCGGCGGATGCGGTCCCAGAGGGTGAGATGACGCAGCGCGAGGAAGTCCATCTTGAGCAGGCCAACATACTCCAACGACTCCATGTCGAACTGGGTGACCTGCACCTCCCCCACCGTCTCCACGGGAACGAAACGGGTGAGAGGCTCGGGGGCGATGACCACGCCGGCCG
This sequence comes from Bacteroidota bacterium, assembly GCA_050260295.1. GTDB lineage: Bacteria > Bacillota > Limnochordia > Limnochordales > DUMU01 > DUMU01. The sequence goes on along the minus strand of JBLNBY010000379.1, from coordinate 914 downwards.
CATGCACCGATTGGTGGCGGGGTATTCCCTCGACCTTGCGGGCCAGCTCGACCAGGCGACGCACGGAAGGGTCGCGGTCATATAGTCCGCGCAACTCAGGCGTCTCTTCCAGGGCCTGGGCCAGAGGACGGGTGATGCCCTGCACCACCGGGATGAGACGGGCAACGCGGTCTATCAGGGGCGGTGGCAACTGGAGCACCCGTCCCACATCCCGTACCGCTGCCCGGGCCGCGAGGGAGCCAAACGTGATGATCTGGGCGACCCGGTCACGGCCATAGGTTGCGGCAACGTGCTCCAGCACCTCGCTGCGCCGGTCGTCGGCGATGTCGACGTCGATGTCCGGCGGTGAAACCCGGTGCGGATTGAGGAAGCGTTCGAAGATGAGGTTGTAGCGCAGCGGGTCGATCTGGGTGATGCCCAGGAGATATGCAACCAGGCTCCCGGCTGCCGAACCTCGGCCGGGGCCTACCGGGATACCCTGTTCCCGGGCCCAGCACACCACGTCCCAGACGATGAGGAAGTAGCCAGAGTAACCCATCCGGCCGATCACGTCCAGCTCGTGCCGGAGGCGTTCCTCTACGATTGTGGCTACGGGCGTGGCCACGCCGGCAGCACCACTTACGGTGACGGCACCACTGTCGCCTGCAGCAGCACCGCCAGTTGTGCTCGGACGCGAACGGCGGCTGATACCCTCCCGGCAGAGCTTCTCCAGATACGTTTCTGCGGTCTCACCGGCCGGAATGCGGGGATAAGCGGGCAGCCGGAGGGTACCGGTGGGCAGTTCGAAATGGCAGCGGTCGGCTATCTCCACCGAGTGCGCCAGCGCCTCCTGCCAGTCGGCAAAGAGCTCCCCCATCTCGCCGGGGCTTTTCAAGTAGAACTCTTCACTGCCCAGATCAAAGGCGGCTGCCTGG
>JBLNBY010000378.1:0-6616 GCA_050260295.1 Bacteroidota bacterium | reverse complement strand
CAAAGAGCAGTTTGGCGCCGCGTACCAACGGTACGTGGACAGCACCCCCGCTTTCTTCCCGAAGCTGGCTTCACTCGTGCAGTTTCGGCGCTCGCGCGGGTCGCAAGAGTAGCATAATGGCTGAACAAAGAAGCATATGGTGCTGAGCCTGGTCATCGACGATTATCCCCGCCTGGGAGCAGTGTTGTGGCATACCCCCGGTTTGGCCAGGCACAAGGTGCAGGTAGCCGGCGATGGCGAGGCCGGTGCGAAAGCCGACCTCGCCTAAGACTCGGCCTTGGTCATCCTCGACTGGATGCTGCCGGGTATGAACGGGCTCAAGGCTTGCCGCCGGCTTGGGATGCTCACGGCCAGCGAGGGTGACCCCCTCCAATTGAGTCCGCTCCTCGTTACACCCGGGCCACGGCGGCCCCGGCCATTGTCCGGCATTCCTGCGCGCACTTGCGGCATGCATCGGCGCAACGCTGGCAGTGTTCGTCCTTGAACCTTGCGCACTCGGCTGCGCACGCATCGCAGATCCTGGCGCACAGGCCGCAAATCTCGTTTGCGTAGTTGCTGCCTCTGGCCATCCAGCGCGTAGCGAGCGCACAGATGTCGGCACAATCGCGCAGCAACATGATACAACGAGAACGCGCCGCTGCATCCGGCTCCTGGAGGCAGGCGGTGGCGCAATGCTCGCATTCGACAGCACACGTCTCGCAGGCGTCAATGCAGGACTCGTAGCGTTCGTGCATTCCCTTCACCTCCACAGGTCTTGGTCGATGGTATTATTAGCGTCTCTCGAAGAGTTGATGCGGGCTTTCCCGACAGGCGGATGCACGCGACAAGAGCGTCTTCCCCGAAGGGAAGACGCCCTCATCACACCTGCCACGGCCGACTTGCGCTGACCTAGTCCTGAACGACCAGCTTGCCCCGTAGCATGCCCATCTGGCACTGGAAGCCGATCTCACCCGTCTTGTCAGGGGTGAACTCGATCGCCACTGTCTCCCCTTCCGGCAGCTTGGCCGACTTGCCAATCGAGTCGAAGATCACCATCTCGCTGCAGAGAGACGACTCTTGCCTGGTGAAGAGGAGTCTTACCGGCTTGCCCTTCTTCACAACGATCACGTCCGGGTCGTATCCGCCCTTGACGGTGATCTGTACCTGCTGTACACCACCGGCCTCGTTCACCCGAACCCCTTCCTTGCGGTAGAGCCAGAAATACCAGATGATCCAGACTATGGCCACTAACCCGATCAAGTTGATGATCAACTGACTTGTGCTCACGACACAGACACCTCCGCAGTACGGGTTCGTCCAACTTCAGTAAAGCTCCTGGCCTTGAAGAAGCGCAAGCGGTTGGCGTTTGATACCACGGTCACGCTGGACATTGCCATGGCGGCTCCAGCCAGGATGGGCGAGAGCAGAAGACCGAAGGCCGGGTACAGGATACCTGCCGCAATCGGAATACCCAGAGTGTTGTAGATGAAGGCTCCGAAGAGACTCTGCTTCGCATTCCGGATGGTGGCCCTGGACGTTTCGATAGCGTAGGCGACACCTTTGAGACTCCCGCTCATCAGGGTGACGTCGGCCGCCTCGATCGCCACATCCGTACCGGTACCGATAGCAAATCCCACATCGGCCTCCACCAGGGCAGGGGCATCATTGATACCGTCGCCCACCATGCCGACTTTCTTTCCTTCCGCCTTGAGAAGGTGCACTTGATGAGCCTTATCCTCCGGCAAGACTTCGGCCAGCACCCGGTCTATCCCGACCTGCCGGGCTATTGCTCTCGCGGTGCGCTCGTTGTCGCCGGTCAGCATGATCACCTCGAGGCCCATCTCCTTCATCACCCGGATGGCCTCGACGGAGTCCTCCTTGATGGTGTCAGCGACCGCCACCACCCCAGCAGCCCGGCCGTCCACCGCTACGTACATGGCTGTCTTGCCTTCGCCCTGCAGGCGGGTGACTTCTGCCTCGAGCATACCTGTCTCGATGCCCTCCCGCCGCATCAGCTTGCTGTTACCGATCAATACCCGCTGGCCGCCAACCTCTGTCTCTACGCCATGGCCCGGAATGGCGTTGAAGGAGCTTGGTTCGAGTACTTCGACGCCACGGCCCTGAGCGCCTTGCACGATGGCTTGAGCCAGCGGGTGCTCCGAAGGCTTGTCAGCGCTGGCCGCCAGGTGCAGGAGCGTCTTCTGGTCAAACCCCGGCGCTGGAACCACATCAGTAAGCTCGGGTTTGCCCTTGGTGATGGTACCTGTTTTGTCGAGAACCACTGCCTTGAGCTGGGATGCCAGTTGCAGAGCTTCACCATTGCGGATCAGAACACCATGCTCGGCTGCCTTGCCCAACCCGGCGACCAGACTCATCGGGACAGCCATCCCGATGGCGCACGGGCAGGCAATGATCAACACGGTGACTGCTGTCACGATGGCGAACGCCAGCGCCGGGCTGGGCCCAAAGTTGAGCCAGGTCAGGAACGTTAGGATTGAGACAATCATGACGGTGGGAACAAAGTAGCTAGATACCACGTCCACCATCCGGGCGATCGGTGCCTTGCTGCCCATGGCGTCCTGCACCATCTTGACGATCTGCGCCAGAGCCGTATCCTTGCCCACCTTCGTGGCACGGAACTTGAAGCTCCCGGTAGTGTTCATCGTGGCACCGACCACTTCGTCGCCCACCTTCTTGTCAACCGGGAGGCTCTCACCGGTGATCATCGATTCATCCACAGCCGAGAACCCTTCGACGATCACGCCGTCTACCGGGATCTTCTCGCCGGGGCGCACGACCACGATGTCACCGACCTCTACGTCCTCTACCGGAATCTCCACCTCGGCACCGTGGCGCACCACCCGGGCAGTCTTCGCCTGCAAACCGATCAGCTTGCGGATGGCCTGGCTGGTCTGGCCTTTGGCTCTTACCTCCAACGCCTGTCCCAGCACCACCAGGGCAGTGACCACGGCGGTTACGTCGTAGAACGGTTCTGCCGTACCTTCAGGGAAGATGCTCGGAAAGAGTACTGCCACGGTCGAGTAGATCCAGGCGGCGCTGGTTCCCAGAGCTATGAGTGTGTTCATATCAGCAGAATGATGCTTGTAGGCGCTCCAGGCCCCGGTGAAGAACTGCCGTCCCGAGTAGAACATGACTGGCAGCGTCACAACACCGGATAGGATCCAAAGAAGGCGTATCATGCCCTCGGAAACCGTTCCAGTTAAGAGATAAGGCACGTACAGGTAGCGGATATTTGGATAGGCTACCAGCAAAGTCGGGATGGAGATGATGGTGGCGAACCAAAACTTGGCCATCAAGCTCTTGTACTCATTCATGTGGGCCGCCGTCTCGTGATCGGTTTCCTCTGAGTGAACGTGGGCACCCGCCTTAGCCCGGACGTCCCGGGCAATCCGCTTGGCAGGTGGCGCGTGAACGCGTGTGCTGGCAATCTTCTCCTCGTCGCCGGGCACAGCCTTACGCGCGCTGGTATGATTTCTGGAGTGCATCGAAAGTGAACCTCCCCGGGCTGATCTCGCCAGCCCGCCCTGCTTAGCTGCATCACCGGTTGGCCAAGGGGAATATCGAGCGGCCACCTACAACCAAACCGGCGGGCCGGCCTCGTTTCGGATTCAGTGTAGGGCAGTTTCCTGAAAGAGGGATGAGACCTAAATAAAACGATCATAAGAATTCCGGGCATGACGAGACGACGGTGTTGTTCCTTCTGGGGGCAGAGGAGCTGTGGAAGAACGGCGGACCAGGTGGCCCCTTGACATTGAAGTCAAGTACAAGGTTTACGATGGGGTCGCAGCCGAAAGGAGGTACCGACATGGCAAAGGTTGAAGTCTTCATTGCGGGTTGTCCGCTCTGTCATGAAGCGGTCAACGTGGTTAGGGAGATTGCTTGCCCGGACTGCGATGTTCAGGTCTATGACCTGCGGGAAGGATGCGCAACGAACGAGTGTCGTGACAAGGTAGTCATGTACGGAATCCATCGGGTTCCGGCCGTCGTCATTGACGGGAAGCTCGTTGACTGCTGCCAGACGAAGCCAGTGTCACGTGAGACGCTTCTCGCCGCTGGAATAGGACGGGCATAGGGCAAAGCATGGGGGAGGTAAGGGACAACCCAACCTCCCCTTTTACGGAGCGGTGTGGAATGAGAGATGGCATGTTCATTGGTGAACTCAGCCGCCAAGCGGGCGTACCCACCCAGACGATCCGCTACTATGAGCGGTTTGGGCTGATGGACCAGCCCGATCGAACCGAGTCACGGTACAGACTCTATTCCTGGGAAGATGTGGAACGCCTGCGGTTCATTCAAAAGGCCAAGCTCTTTGGTTTGTCCCTCGATGAGATCAAAGAGCTAATCGCCATCAGGGCGGAGGGTACCCCTCCCTGCAAACACCTGAAGCGGCTTGTGCAACACCACATCGACGACCTCGATCGCCGGATACGGGAGATGACCGCCTTCCGTGACGAACTAGCTCGCCGCTACGAAAAGATCCAAGTCCCTGGTCCATGCGACGGCAGAATCTGCCGGTTCATCGAGCAGGAATCCCTGACATAGACGTAGGCAACCCCGACCGAACGTGACCAGAGATCCTACACGTCGAATACTCCTGTGGACAGGTAGCGCTCCCCCGTGTCCGGGGCGATCCCGACGATTCGCTTGCCACGCCCTAGTTTCTTCGCCAGCTTGAGAGCGCCGAAGACCACCGCTCCAGTAGAGGGTCCGCACAAAAGCCCCTCTTCCCGTGCCAGGCGTCGAGTAGTCTCCCACGCCTCATCGTCGGTCACCTGGATTATCTCATCGTAGATCGTCCGGTTGAGAACCGACGGGATGAAACCCGGCCCCATGCCGGGAATCTTATGACATCCTGGCTGGCCGCCGGACAAAACGGGTGAAGCTGCGGGCTCGACCACGGCAATGTGAATCCCCGGGAGGGCTTGACGCAGTGCTTCCCCCGTTCCGGTGATGGTACCACCTGTACCCGCAGAGGAGACGAACCCATCGATCTTGCCCTCCATCTGCTCGAGAATCTCCGGGGCAGTACTGGTCCGGTGGGCCTCAGGGTTGTGAGGGTTGTCGAACTGAGAGGGCATGAAGGCGTGGAGCTCTGCAGCAAGTTCCTGGGCTTTTTCGACGGCGCCTATCATCCCCTTTTCTCCCGGAGTCTGAACTACCGTAGCGCCGTAAGCTTTCAGCAGTTTGACCCGTTCTTGGCTGGCTGTTTCTGGAAGAACAATGATGCAACGATATCCTCTGACCGCGGAGACCATCGCCAGACCAATGCCCGTATTACCACTGGTAGGCTCGACGATCACGGAATCCTTTTTCAACAGCCCAGTCTTTTCCGCTTGCAATATCATATTGAACGCCGGACGATCCTTTACACTACCGCCGGGATTGAACGACTCAAGCTTGAGAAACACCTCGCTCGAACCTTCTGGAACCACACGGTTCAGGCGAACCACGGGTGTTTTGCCGATAAGTTCCGTCACATCTTTGGCTACACGCACCACAAACACCTCGTTCAAGTGACCTTAACTTACCTGTGCCGTTAACAGCGCCGCCCTGGGGCGGCAAAGCAAGTCCAGGATCTCGCTCTTTAGATTGACTATCTCGGATGCACGGCGTCTCTGGGGGCGAGGCAGATCGATGGCAAACCTGCCGATGAACCGTCCCGGGTGTCCCTCCATCACCATTACGGTATCGGCCAAAAGCAAGGCTTCTTCTACGTCGTGGGTGACCAGTACGATCGTCGCAGACCGCATTTGCCACAAACGCAGAAGCTGTTGCTGGAGATCCATCCGGGTGAGAGCATCCAGGGCTCCGAACGGCTCGTCTAGCAAGAGCACTTCGGGCTCCATGATGAATGCCCTTGCCAGTGACACCCGCTGGCACATCCCCCCGGAGATTTGATGGGGGTAGTAATCGTTGAAGCCCGACAGGCCGACCGCCTCGATCAGTTGGCTGACCCGCTCTTTGCGTTTAGGTTCAGGCCAACCCTGAATCTCGGGCCCCAAAGATATGTTTTGTTCCACCGTTCTCCACGGATACAGGGCATGCTCTTGGAGAACGAGGAGATGACTGCTGTCCGGCCCTTGGACGGGTCGTCCCCCGATCAATACCTCGCCTGAGCCATTCTCGAGGCCAGCGATGATCTTCAAGAGCGTGCTCTTGCCGCAACCACTGGGACCCACGATGGCCACGAACTCCCCGGCTCGGACCGTCAGGTTGATGTCCTCGAGAATGGTCCGATCCCCGTACCGTTTGGTCAGATCTTTGACATCGATCCCGCTCACTGACTTTCCCTCCATCTCAGCAGCCGGCCCTTGACCCGATCGAGCAGCAACCGCTCGATTAGAGTAGCCAGTGTCCCTATCACCACGATCCCCAGTACCACTCCCGGCATATCGGCAATCTCTCCCGCAAGGGTGATGGACCATCCCAGGCCGTTGTTGGTCCCGCCTATCATTTCGGCGGCGATGAGCGACCTCCAGGCGTTGCCAAAAGCGATCTGAGCTCCGTTGATTAGGGCAGGGAACACCTCGGGAGCATAGACCTTGGTGACCTGTTGGATCTTGGACGCACCAAGTTGTCTGGCCACCCACAACCGGTTCTGGTCTACCATCTCCGT
>JBLNBY010000377.1:0-13156 GCA_050260295.1 Bacteroidota bacterium | reverse complement strand
AGGGCGGGGATGGCCGACTCCGACGGCCACCCCTCCACCCGGAATGTCACAGGGAACACGTACTGCGTCCCGTCGGCTTTGACCAGCTTGACGCTCATCGCCCACCGCTCCCCTTTGTGAGGTTGCTCGCCGCCTCCGCGAGCATGCGGGTGAATCTATCGAGCGAGGACGTGTCGGCAAAGGTCGCTGTGACGGTCAGGTTATCGATATGGAAGTCCCCGCCGCCAGCCCCCGCTGCGGCGAGCTGCATCTGCGCACCGGAAACTCCCAGGCCAGCCCGCAGGATGTCCCTGATCTCAGTGTTGACCTCTAGCAGCCGGCCGAAGAAGTTCGGAAGCTGATCTAGCGGCTTCAGCAGGCCAACCAGCAGATCTCGGGTCGGCCCGGTGATCTCGCTGATCTGAGTCCCGGAGTTGCCACTGCTGGAGTCCGAGCCCGTTCCCTCCGTGTCGCCCACCACATCGCCGTTCTCGTCGAACTTGATCACGTACTTCCTGAGCCCCCCGAATGGATGCCAGCCGAAGATGTCGATGCCGGCAAGGGCATTGATGATCGCATTCCAGACGCCGGCGATGAACTTCAGGATCGGCATTAGGATTGCGTCCAACAGGTCGATGAGCGGCTGGGCGACTTTGGCCAAGATGACGATCAGGTTCTTGAACGCCTGGGTCTTCTCCAAGAGAGCAGCGAATGCTCCGCCGAGACCGCCTTTCAAGAGCCCTCCCAGCCAGGAGACGGCAGAGCCAAGCTGCTCCTTGATTGCCGAACCGATGCCTGCCGCGGCCTGCTTGATGCGTTCGAATCCCATGGCCGTTTGCTCCGCCGACTCTTCAACGATGATCGCCGCATCGGCTAAGGAGCGGGCGTTGTTGGACAGCGCTTCGTCGAGCAGCCGGAATCCGCCAAAACCCTCTGGGGTCGGACTTTCCTTGGCTGCTTCGACGTCCTGAGCAGTCGTTTCGTTCTCGGCAGCGTACTGTTCCCGCAGCCTCTTGACCGTCTCCACCACACCAAGAGCCAGACCCTCCCGGGCGTTGGCATCCTCGATGGCCGGAATCACGGAGTCGTGGACGTAATCGACGATAGCCTGGTCAACGGACCCCATGATCTCCGCTGCGGTCTGTTTCGCTCCACCAGCGTCGGCTAGGTCTCCCTTAAACGCCTCGTTCTCCTGCCCGGCCTTGTACCGGGCAACCTCCTCCTCGGTCCAGCCGAGAAAGAACTCACCGGTTTCTGGCGAAAGTGCGGCCCCTTCGCCCTTCAAGAGGTCGAAGACCTTCTTGCCCTCATACGCCTTTTCCCAGGCCTTGCGAAGCTGTTCAGCCGCCCGGCTCTGCGCTTCCATCTGGGCGGTCACGCTCTTTAGCCGCTGAGCAATGCCTTGCAGACGCTCATCGGTGGGCTTCAGGCCCATGTCCGCCAGTTCCGACAAAGCGGATTCGAATGCCTTGGCCTTGGCCTCGTTCAGGTTGAAGGCGTTCCCGAGCAGGCGCTCTTTGGTCTCCGCCGAAGCAAGAGCCTTCTCCAGGTCCTTCATCACGTCGGCTGCGGTGCGTGTATGCTGAACCTGCTGCTGCGCCTGCTCGTTCGACTTCTTCTGCTCTTCGGTCTTCTGCTTCAGTGTCTCCAGGTGTTTCTTGTCCAGTTCAAGTTGGCGTTCGGCCGCCTTCACCTGGGCGTCTTGCTCCAGCGGGGTGGTAATCTTGTACCGGCCGACCGACATCTCCCGGGCGATGCGGGCATACTCCCTCGCCTGGGCAAGTCGCTTCTCAGAGAGCTGGACGCGCTCTTGGGCCTCCTTGATGTCGTCGATCTGCGACAGGTCCTTTGCGGCCAGGGCGGCTTCGTGACGAATCTTGCCGATGAGCCCGATGATGGCCGACAACCCAGCCAGGATGATCCCGCCGATCAGAAACGGGGCAAAGCTGCCGGCCATCATGCCGATAGCCTGCCCGAACGTGGCCCAGCCTCCGGAGACGGCCGCTGCGGCCAGCTTGATCGAGAACAGCCCATCGGCCAGCAGCTTGAAGCCGGCTGCAATGGGCGGTAACGCCAGACCGAGAAGCCCGGCGGCCGCCGTGAGTCCGGTCGCTGCCGTGGCGGTGATGACGAGCGACGCGGCAAGAGTCTTGTTCTCGCCGACCCACTTGCCGGCCGCCTTGGCAGCGTCCGTCAGTTTCAGTTCCACCCGTTCGACCGTGGGCAGAAGAGACTCTCCCAGGGACCGCTGCACCCCGCCGACCGCGTCCATCAGGTTCGACCAGATGCCCTTTTGGCTTTCCATCATGTCCCGCATGCCGCCGGCAAACCGGTCTTTCATCAGGGCAAGCAGGGAGTTCAGGAATTCCTGGCGGTCGATGATTTGGCCCTGGGTGTTCACAATCTCCTTGCCCATCTCTCGGGCCTGGGCCACGATCATGTCCTTGGTGATGCCGAATTCCCGGATGCGCTCGATCTCGCCGTTGGCGGCGTCGGCCACGGCCTCCACGGCGTCGATGATGTTCCGTCCCATGACAGCGGCCATGTCGCCAACGTCCGTCATCATGGACTTGGCTTCCATGCCGTAGGCTTTGAGCTTCACCGTCGCTTCGACGATCTGCGGAATCTCAAACGGCGTGGAGGCGGCGAAATCCTTGGCCCATTCCAGGTACTCGGTGGCCTCTTTTTCCGACTTCAGGACGGTCTTCAGGGTGTTGTGATAGGTCTCCATGTCGGCGGCCGCCTGGACGCTGCCCTTGGCAACCAAGCCCAGGGCCGTCGTGAGGGCCCCAGCGCCCAACGCCAGGGTGCGGAATCCCTCCGCCTGGGCCTTGAAGCTGTCGGACAAGCCCCTCAGTTCGCGCTTGGCGTCCTGGAGCGTTGCCTTGAACTCGCCGATGCTCGCCCGGATGCGGACGAGGACCGACCCGGCTTCCACCGCAGTTGACATGTCAGTCACCCCCCAACCCCATGGAGGCCAAATCTGCGACCGGTCTGGGCCGCTCCGCCTGCTGATCGCCAAGAGCCGCTGCCTTCAGCCCAGAGAGGAACGTTTGGGCGCCGTCGCCACCGGCCACGGCCGCGCTGATCACCTGGATTTGAAGCAGGGCGTCCTGAGCTTTCAGCTTGGGAATTTGGCGGTAAAGAACCATGAAGCGTCGCACGGGCACCCGCAGTGCCTGGGCGTCGGTCATGTGGTAAAAGCGCATGAACTCGGCGAGAGCCTGGGCGATGTCTACTTCCTCGGCTTCGGCATCGCCCGCTGAGCGTTTGGGCTGCCTTGCAGCTCCTGCATGATCCCGCCGATCAGAACCGGCATTTGAGTCTTCAGGCCGATGGTTTTCACCACCTCGGCCGGCATGTCGGGCACGATGCGGCGCATCAGTTCCACCACTCGCTCCATGGCCTGGTCGTCTGGCAGCTCGCCGATCTCGCCCACCGTTTTGAGCGCCCAGAGGTAGGTCTCCATGTCGATGTCGGGGATGACGTAATCGACGCCCTTGTACCGCACCTTCCCGATCTGCGGCACGATGTCGTCGAGGTTAATGAGCTGCGCCATGATGCGCTTCCTCCCTCAGGTCGGGGAGGGGTATTGCCCCCTCCCCCATGTCGCGCAGAAGTCAGCCGCCCCGGCCTTACGCCGTGGTGAACTTTGAGTTGTAGGCCGCCGCCAGGGCGTTCCCGGCCAAGTCCTTGACCGCGGTCGTGACCACCACGAGGTAGGCCGTGGCCGCTGACAGGTTGGCCGACGGGGTGAAGGTGGCCTTGCGGGTCGAAGAGTCGTAGGCCACGCTGCCCGCCACCGCCGCTCCGGTGGAGGCGTTGAGCAGGAGCACGGTCGCCGGGTTGATGGTCGCAGCCTGCATGTCCTCGGAGAAGGTGATCTGGACGTTCGAGCTGACGGCCACAGCCGTAGCGTTGTTGGCCGGGGTCACACCGGTGACGGCCGGCGCAGTGGCGTCCGCCGCCAGGTCCTCGATCTTGCCGAAGCGCTGCTTGTCGGACTTCGTGGTGTCGGCCAGCACCTGGATTTCGACCGGGATCAGCACCTTCTCACCCTTCTTGTAGGCCATAGAGGTGTTGCCCGTGATGTTGCACTTCCAGAGCGTGACCTTCCGCTCCTTGCCGTTCGGGCCGGTGCCGTAGAAGATCACCTGGAATTCGGGGATCGTATTGTCTCCACCGAAGCTGAAGACATCTCCGGCGACCGCCGAGGAGGGATACCCGAAGGCCAGGGCGATGTTTTCCAACGTGGCTTCGGCCAGGCTCGCCTTCACGGTCATCGATTCCTTGGTTTTGACCGTCTTGACCGGACCGTAAGCCTGATCCACCTCGATCTCCAGCTTCTCAGTAGCGAATGAGACCTCGACCCCGCCGTCGGTGGCGCCAACGTCACGCATAGACGCTTCAGCGCAGCCGTAAGAGCCCACCTTCAGGGTGGCCGCACCAACCAGGATGCTTTCCGGCGTGATGGTCGTCTGGGTAGGCATTATCGTTCACTCCCCTCTCATCTGGGCTTGCTGACAGTCTCGTAGGTGCACCTAATGCGGTGCAGCAGGGTGTCCTCCTCGTACAGGCTCTGCCGGCTGGTTTCCACCAGGACACACACCTGCCGAAGGGTGAGAGCCGGAGGATGATCATGCAACACGCGTTTGAGCCGGGCAGCAATCTCTGCCGCCCGGGTGTAGGACTTGCTCCAACAGTTCAGGACGTAGGTTTCATGGTCAAGCGGCAGCTCTGATTCCGTCCGGCCGGTGGCGAGGTGGTAAGTGACACAGGGCTCCAGGGTCTCAATGTTGCCCAGCACAGTGTTGTGCGGGTAGACCTTGGGCTCGTCCTCCGTCACTCCAAGGAGCGTAGCCAGGCAGAGTTTTTCGCCCTCCGCAGCCGCCTCGACGCCTCCGGTAGGGTTCGGGTCGACGGTGTCCGTAGCAATCATGGCCACGATGGCCGCCTCGATGGAGATCATCTCACCGCACACCTCGCCTTCGCCCGCTCGACGGCCGCAGTCAGTTCCTTGACGATCTGCTCGAAGTTCTTCTCCAGAGCAGGGCCAAGAAACGCATGCGGCGCCATCCGGGACGTTCCGAGTTCAACCCACTTGCCGTACTCCATGCCGGCCCAGGCCACGCCCTCGAGAATGTCGAGAGCGATCTGCTCCACTTCGCCTTGGATGCTATTGCGTAGGTTGCCGGTCCGGTCATGAAAGGCGTCAGTTTGGCGAGCGTCGTTAACCACCAGGTCCACGCAGAATTGCATGGCGGCGGTCAATTCCTCTTCCAACGCATCGCCAAGCTGCTCCAGGTTGCCGAGCACTGCCACTACGCCCTCGACATCTATCTCGCCGGACACGCGAGCGCCACCTCCAGGTGGGTTCCCCAGTCCTGCGGGTCGCCGTTGACCGTGTAGACCGTCGTCGTGCCCTTAGAGTCCGTGACCTCGACGGTATATCCACTCTGGCACTCGCAGGGCTCACAGTAGAGCTCGTGGGTTGACTTGACCTGCCACCCGGCTTCCCGCTGGATCGTCTCACTTCTCACCGGCTGGAGGCTTGTGTTGGTCAGGACGGCAACCACCACCGGCGGCCCGGGAGCCTCCTCGTTCAGTTCGTTTCGGATGGGCAGGCCGGGCTTCAGGATACGGACGGTGACGGGGTTCTCTTCGTCGGCCAGGATCCGCTTGAAGCTAATCCGACTTGCCATAGAAGTCACCCCGCTCAATGGTCCCGATCACGATCCCGCCGCGCTGCTGCGCCGAGAGCATCCTAAGTTGTTTCGCCCGCTCCCGCAGGTTGAATGAGAGCTGCGGCTGCACGCTCACCGAACCGCGCTGGTACTGCTGGAGCCTCTGCGGATCGCCGGCGACGGTCTCCAGAGCCTCAGCCGCCGCCAGGTACACGTCACCCCCGTTTGCGTCGAGGAACTCCTGCAGGTCCTCGTCCTGGAAGAGCGGCGCCTGCAAATCCTTGTCCGGAATCCGCAGGCGTACTTTCCCGACTAGAGTTTTCACGTCGTAGGTGAAGGCCATCGCTACTCACCACGCTTCCCTGTCCGCCCCCTGGCATGCTGCTTGGATTGCGCCGCAGGCTCTTTTGCCGGCTCTCCTGCCGTCTCCGGCGCCGGCTGTTCGAGCTCCTCCGGTACCGCCTCCTTGGCAGCCACCACGCCGACGGCCTCCAAGTAGGCCACCTGCTCGTCAGAGAGGCCCGGGAGGGTGTCTCCCGGGCCGTAGCTCTGGTGGTTGTGTCTGACGTAGCCGGAGAGCTTGACCGACCACTTACGCATCGGTCAGCGCCTCCTTACGCCAGGACCTGGGCCTGGAACACGGCGTCGGCCATGGGGAAGGTGGGGATGGCGCTCACAGCCGCCTTGGTCCACACCACCGGCGGCTCCGGCTCCTGGTAGACCACGGCGTAGACGCCGCCGACTTCCCGGGCGTCCACCTCCGGATCGAGCAGAGATTCCTCGGTGGGTCCGAAGAGGGATTCGCCCAGAGCCTCGCCCGGGAGGAGGACGAACTTCTTCTCCGGGAACAGGCGCTCCGTGGTGAGCACTCCGTTCTCTGCCTCGATCCGCACCTTCTCATCGTAGGTGATGATCAGCGGCAAATCGAGCGAGCCGAGGAGGGCGTTCACATCCGCCAGCGTGACGATGCGGCTGCCCCCGTTGTCGCCGAAGATGGCCTTGCGGACGTTCACACACTTGACGAGGTTCGCCACGACGGTGTTGCTCGTGAGGGCCCGGGTCGGCCGAATGCCGGAGGCGTCGACCACAGCGTTCACCCACCGCTGGATGTCGCCCACCGGATCAGCGTTAACCGAGTCACTCCAAAGCGAGGTCCCCGACAGGGTCTCCTGGTTGCCGGCGGGGACCCCGTAGTCCACGGTCATGATGACGCCGTTCTCGTTCAGTGCGATCTGTCCGTTGGCCACCGCATCCATGCGCATCTTCTCGACGCGGGCCAGGCACGCCTCGATCATGTTGTCGAGGTCGTTGTAGAGGGTGTTCCGGACGAAATCGATGTCGCCGGCACCCTCCCGTTTCAGGGCGATCAGCGCCCGACCGTTCAGCGGAATCTTCCGCTTGATGGTCGGAATAGCGCCGGAGACCTTTTCCAGCCCCTCACGGCTCGCCTGGTGGGCCTCAGCGCCGAACGCCTGGACGGAGGCCATCACCGGCACCAGGTTCTTGTCCTTGAAGTACTCGAACGACAGCTCGTTCACGATGTTTTCCGGAAAGAGCGTCGGCCCGAGGTAGGTCCGGGGCTGGCGGGTCCGGGCATAGCTCAGGACCGCCTTGCGGGAGAATTCCTTCAGAACGCCGCTGTTGCCGAACATGCTTATGTCACCCCTCTTTCACTCGTTACACGAACTTGATGCCGGTGAGTTGGGCCTTGGCGGCATCCGTTGCCGGACGCGGCAGCCGGGCGTTGATCACCCGTGCCTCGTCGAAGGCGGTGGCCACCGCATCGGCGAAGGTACCGTCGCCAACCGCCAAGTCGACCGTCTCGCCGAGCATCAGGTCGAAGTTGCCGCTACCGTCGGTCGCCTTCACGGCGTCGCCGATGTTCTTGGCCGCTCCGATCTGTGCGGTGATGGTGATCTCGTGCGGGGCTACTCCGGTGTTGATGCCGCCGGCGGCGATGGTGGCCGCAGTCCCGGCCACGTCGATGGCGTCTCCCGCCTGGAACCGGCTCGCATCGCTGACCTTGAGCACGGTGTCCGTGGCCAGCGCAGCGACGGCCAGCGTAGTGTGCTTGGTCGGGGCGTACTTGCCCGTGGCAGTCAACTTGCCCAGGAATTCCCCGAGCTTCAGGACCTTCTTGCCGGTGACGTCCGGGTTAACCTTGCTCTGGTCCAGCGTCACGCCACCCCGGACCCAGCGGATGTGTTCGCTGTCGAAGATGTTGACGTCGCCGCCGATAACCTTGGTCTTCAGGGTCACGTCGTAAGCCATCTGGTTTCACTCCCCTCTATTTCGCCCATTTCGCCCACGGATCGTATCCGGCCGCGGGCTGCTGGCCCTTCTTGTTGCGGGTCTCAGCCATCTGCTTCCCGACGGCAGCGGGATCGTTTTGCCCTTGGTCGCCCCGAAACGAGGCCCCAGGAGCGCTACCGGTGGATGCTCTGAACAGGTGCGGCTTGGCCTTCAGGAGTGCCTGGACGGCCTTGTCAGCCCCAGAGACCTTTCCGTCCTCGCTGACCTCGATTCCCTCGCGGCTGGCCAGCGAGACGATGTCGTCCGGGTCGATGGCCCCGGCCCTGCCGGCCTCGACCAAAAGAGCCGCCCGGATCAGCATCCGTTTGGCGCTCTCCTTGGCGGCCTTAGCCTCGGCTTCGGCCTTGGTCCGGGCCTCTTTTTCCCGCTCCAGGTCAGACTTTTTCTTGTCCTCGGCCTCCCGGTGCGCTTTGAGGGCAGTTTCCATCTCCTCGACGGAGGCGTACCCAAGCTCCCTGGCCTTGGTTTCCAGGGCGCTTTTGGCGCCTTTCTTCTCGGCCCGGGAGAGCCTTTCGGCGATCAACCGGTCGATTTCCGCCTGCTGCTCCTCGGTGAAGCTGACCTTGCCGGCGCCCTTTTCCCCGCCGTTGGGTTCGCCCCCGCCTTGCTCGCCCCCGGGGTTGGGGTTGCCTTCGCCAGTGGTTCCCGGCTCGCCCTCGGCGAACCGTTGCAGGTTGAAGAACTGAGAGTCCAGCATGTCTACCTCCCGTTTATAGCCCGTCGGCTGTTGATTCCGGCGCTTAGCCTCGCCGTGGGGCATGAAAAAGGCGCCCTGTAGGCGCCTTGGTTCACCTGCCGAACCCGACTGGCCGAGTCGGTGGATCTTCGGTCACCAGCACGCCGGCCACTTGCTCGCGCAGGATGCTGACATGCCCTTCAGTGTCGTTGAACTCCAGGCACGGCTCCCGTGACCTTGACCACCGTTTCAGCATCCCGGCCAGGCGAGGTCCCACATTGCCATAGATCGAATCGCCGCTTTTGAGGAGAATGGTGTAATGGTACCTCCTGACCATGATGCCCCTCCAAGGAAAAGGCCGCCCTCTCAGGCGGTCCTCGCTCGCTTTGCGTCCTCACCGAGCCGGCGTTTCACGTCGCCCGTGAAATAGTCCTGGTCTATGATCTCAGTCATGTAGCACAGGCACTGGGGATGTGGGGTTTCCGGATACTGCCCCACCGGATACCCGCCGGGTCCGAGACCATACATGTCCTGGGTGGCCAAGTCGTCGCACTCGTCCTCCTGCGGGTGGGAGCGGCTGAGGTTGAACTTCAGCCCCTTGACCCAGGGTTTGTCCGCCGATGCCCCCTTGAAGGCCGCCCGGTATGCCTCGTTCGTCTCATGGCGGGCCACCACGGTGGCATGGTAGCGTGCCTTGCGCTTCAGGTAATCCCGGACGACCTGGTTGATCTCCTCGGCGTTTGCCCGGCGCAGCCTGGAGAGGAGCTGCTTCGTCATGCCCTGGACGCCCAAGGGCCCTTTCTTCCGGGTCCTGGCGATCCGCACGGCCTCGTCGAACGCCTTCTGAAAGGCTGCCCGGTCGCCGCTCCGGGCCGCCTTGACTACCCGCTCCAGGTACTTCGGCAACTCCGGTGCGATCCCGCCAACTGCTTCGATCTCCCGGGCGAGCTTCACCGCCGCCCGGCCCCGCTCAATCCCCTCAGTGAGGAGCCGCTCAAATTCCTGCTGCTGGAGCAGGGTTCGGCGGTGGAGTCTCGCCGAGAGGTTCAGACCGTCCTGATAGACCTTGCGTTTGATCTGCTCTGCCACCCGCAGCGATTGATGGCCGAAGTCGATTCGGATCAGCGATCCCGGGCGCTGCCCTGCCTGCTCGAGGCGTTCGACGATCCGGACCAGTTCTTCGGTGCCGGCCGCCGGCAGGACTGTAGCCAGTGCCAGCACAATCGGCGCCTCGAACCCTCGGCGGGATGCCTCGCCGATCAGGCGTTCGATGATTCCCCGGGCCTCTGTCTCGACGTCTGCCAGGCCTTTCTGCCCGAGGCGCATCACCCGCCTGAAAGCGTTCTCTAGCTCCGTCTCGTCACTGGCCATGGCGATCTCATCTAGACCCGCCGTTACCTCCCGAAGCACACGGTCATAGAGCCGCCCGATCTCCCGGACACCCCGCTCCGTCTCCTGGCGGCGCAGCAGGTCAAGCTCCCGCTGAACCCGCCGGAGCCGGTCCATCTCCTCCCGCGTCAGCGCCATCAAGCACCACCCCCGGCGCCAGCATCGGTTACTGTGCCACTCTCCGCTGTCAGCCGCAGGCCGTAAGCGTCGTCCTCCTTGTCCTGGTCCACCTCCTTCAGACGCGTCTCGATCTCCTCGTCGGTGAGGCCGTCGGCTCTCAGGATGCTACGCCGGCTGCTGATGCCCAGACCTCGCTCCATGGTCCAGACCCGGACCTTGCTCTCTTGGTCCTCGGGCAAGATCGGCTCGAAGACCACCCGGTTTGCGAACTCCTCGAGCGGCGCCTTGCTCCGCAGGGTAGCTCTGACGGCCACCTGATTTGCCCACTCGATGGCGTTGCCGTAACTGCCACGCAGCTCGTCAATCTTGGCAGTGGCGTCCGCCAGATGCAGGCTCACCGAGTATCCGGACAGGTCCCCCGCTTCCCTGAGCTTCGAGAGCGCCAGTTCCGGCAAGTCGTCCTTGATGTCGGCGTAGATGTCCCGCATGAACTCCAGGACCTGCGGCAGAACGTTGCCTCGGAACTCGATCGGGCCGAAGTCAGTACCCTCTCCGAAGAGGTAGAGCACGTTATCTCCGGTAGGAGCTACCCGGCTCTGCATGGCCTTGGGCCTACCGTCAGAGTCCCGTTCCGGGTTGACGTTCTTGGCCACGAACTTCGGGTCAGCGTACCGGTAGATGATCTGCCGCATGTAGCTCGCCACTTCGTTGAGCATATCGAGCTTGGGCTGCGCAACAGCCCAGGAGCTGACCCCATAGCGCTCGCCTATATCGATGTTTCGGACGTGGAACACCGGCACCTCGCCGAACGGGTGGGCAAACGAGAGGGGAGGGCCCTGGAGCTTTTCGTCGATGTATGTCTCCACCCGATACGGCCAGAAGATGCGGTCCCAGCGATGGGCTTTCCCGCCCTCGATGAACGTATAGCTCTGCTTGGCCGCTAAGAGCTTCGTTCGGTCGTGCGTCTCGTAGATCGGCGTCCAGTCCTCCGTGTTGCCCACATAGAGCACCGGCCCAGCTATCCCCGGAAGCAGGTATAGGTACGCATCGCCCAAATTGGCCCCGAAGCGGACGAGCTTATACTTCTCGGCCTGGAAGTTGGACCGCTCCCACATGGCGCCGATCTCAGTGGCGAACCTGTCCTCCGCCTCAACCGAGACCTTGCGTTTCATCGTGAAACGGGCGTCGGTGTCCACCACCCGGGCCACGCATCCGAAGATGTCCCGCATCTCTTTGAAGAGCCTGCGGGCCTTCAGGTACTCCTCGATGGCCTTGGCCTCCGCATCATCTGTCGAGAAAAAGGCCCGGGCCTTGTAGTAAGCCCAGGCTCTCTGGTAACGGGCGAGGCGCTCGATGTCGCTTTCTGTGGTCTCCAGGATCGACTGGGTCAACGGGTCCAACAGCCCCACCCCCTAAATGTCAACGTAGCCGGTTTCCATGGTGCCGCGGGCGCTTCCCGCCAGCATCTCAAACGCTCCGCTCACCGCGTCCACCTGGTCGTCGTGCGGCCCGAACGGGAACGCTTCGATCTCGTCCAGGAAGTCCGAGATCCAAGGCCCTCGGACCAGCTTCACGTTGCCAGCCTCGACTGCGGCGCTCACCGGGTTGGCCCGAACCTCCTTGGAGCCGGTGGCCTTATTCCCCCGGAAGGCGTAGCCCTTCAGAACCTCTCGGGCGTAGTGGTCAATGGTGTTGACGCCAGAGGAGCCAGGCTCCTGCTCCATGTAGATCTCCACCGCCCGGCTGTCGAGGTTCGCAGTCTGTTTGATCAGTGCCTCCACACCGCGTGGGGTCGTCCGGGTGCGCCTGATGTCGCAGATGTAGTAAACCCCGTCCTTCTCCCCCACAAGCGCCCCGACCGTCCAGTCCGGATCCTTCCCCGGCTTGGGCTCGGTGGCCGCCAGGTCCCAGTATCGGACCTTCCGGATTCCGGCCGGTGCCGCGTCGACGATCTCGAGCCACTCTCGGCGGAACTTGTTGCCCTCCGGCTTGGCCGTCCAGTCGCCGTTGAGGAGCTGCGCCCGGGTGACAGGGTCGAGTTCGGCCAGGCTCGCCAGGTACTCCTCCTGATCAAGGTAGGGGTTGTCCTGGAGCTTGGCCGGCACGAAGACCCGGCCCTTGATTCGGCCCTCCACGAGGAAGCGCTGCCGCACCCACTCATGTCCCAAGCCGCCCGGGTTGGAGGCTGAGCGCATCCTCAGCGGGACCCTGGCCCCCTCCAACCGCCGAAGACGAGAGAAGAGGTAGGTGTACTGGGTCAGGGTGAACTGGGTCAGCTCGTCGAAGCCGATGTACTGGAACGCTGCCCCCTGGTAGCGGAACTTGTCGTTTTCGTTGTCGAGATACCCGAAGGTGAGCGTGGCCCCCGCCGGAAAGCGCCAGGTGTGCTCCTGGTCGTCCCACTTGGCGTCCGTCCCGCCAAGCCACTGGTGCGACCGGTCCATGATTGCGTCCGGCAGCGCCAAGTCTTTGTAGGTCCGCCGGAAGACGATCGCCGAGTAGCCGGGTGTATCAACGTACTGAAGGGCTCCCATCAAGAGAGCGTCTGACTTCCCTCCCCCAGCAGCCCCTCCGTATAGCGCCTCCCGGTTCGGGAGCAACAAAAAGACCGTCTGTGGGACGGTCGGCGCGTGCGGAATGTACCTAGTCAGCTTTGGCGTCGTCAGTCTGGCCAGTCTCTGGCGATCTTGCTTCGGGAGCGAGCGCACCCACTCGGCCGAGTAGGCCGAGGATGCCAGCGATCCGTTCGGGGTCGTCTCCATTCGGCTTCACCTGCGCCTCAATCGGCCCGCCGCCTCTGCCGGTAACTTCGCTCCTCACCACGTCTCGCCAACGCTCTGGTTCCCGGTTCTTGAGCCAGAAGATGCAGGCAGTGACGTCTGGAGGGACGTGCTTCTTGGTACGCTTGACTCTAGCCGGTCGAGCCTGCCCCTCTGCCGTGCGATCAGCAATGATCTCGGTCTCCTCGAAGTCGTACCCGCAGGCCCGCCGGTAG
>JBLNBY010000376.1:0-7234 GCA_050260295.1 Bacteroidota bacterium | reverse complement strand
CAGCACTGCCCCATATCGCTACCGTGGGAAAGCAAGCTATCGAAGCCACACGTTCATGAATCTGGCGGGCTTCGGCCTCGTCTGGCACGAGCACCAGCACCCGCATGCCGGCATGCCATCCGTTCAGAATCAGGTGGAACGCGCTTTCAACCAGTTGATCACCGGCAGGTACATCCACGTAGTCCCACCCCGACCGGCCGCTTGCAACACTCAAGGCCTGCTCGAGGCGTTGGCGCTCAGCTGGACTAAGGGGAGAGAAAAGCAGCCGGCAGCGGGCACAGCCCCGAGCCGTCTCCTCGCCGCTTGCCTCCCTTGCCCCGCTCCCCTCACCGTGATCTTGACCTTGGTTTCCGCCCAGGACTTCACCCAGGGCTGCAGGCCTCTCCAACAGGTGCTGCCAGTCCTCCCACAACCAAAGCGGCAGTCTTGGGCTTTTACCCCGAAAGAGGATCGACCGATTGTAGACTCCTGGAGATGCGGGAGATGGTGAAGATACCGAAGATACTGCAGATACTGAAGCAGCCAGAGATGTCGGAGATACCGCAGATACCTGAGCTGCGGCATATGTCGAAGCCGCGGGGGAAAGATTGGCCGGATTCAGATCTGACGGATCACCGGGCAGCAGGCTTTCGGCCGGCCGCAGCCCCAGTGCTTCCACGAGCTGATTCAGAGCAGCGCCAAAAGCCTGCGCCTTACCGGGAGCTGGTTCGCTGCCCTCAGCGAGCACCCGCTGCAAAGCCTTCAACTTTTCCCAGATCAGACGCCGGTGATCCGGGTCAGCCGGGAGCAAGGCCGGGTTGACCTGTATATCCCCGGCAACCACCGGCCAGGTTGCGAAGAGGACAGGCAGTATCTCGGTGGCATCCGTAATGACCAGAGGATAGCCATAAAAGAGCTTCTCGGCACCAAGGCGGGCCGTACGGTAAAGCAGCCGGTCAAGCTCGTCGGGCTGTGAGTATCCCGGCTGCTCCAGTCCCAGTGGCGCCAGCTGCTCCGGCCCGCCACCGCCACGTACCCCAAAGAGCGGATCAGCTCCCGAGTAAAAGATGAACCGGCTTCCTTCCCCCTCGCGGTGAAAACGGAAGCCGGTCTCGGACTCGGACGCGCTCTCACTGGCAGCGGCTGCTGCATAATAACGAACCAGCCCCGCCCAGTCGAAATCAGCTGGTAATTCTCCCCTCCGGGGGCCAACCCGGGCGGAACGGGCATCCTCCACTACAGTGTCGCCCCCCTGCCTCTCCCTAACCCCGGTGCGCGACTTGCATCTGCTTCAGAGGGCGGCTTTGCGCTTGGCCTTCTCCAGGTCGGCCTTCTCGTCCTTGTCCACCAGGGTTATTACCGCCTTGTACAGCTCCTCGGCAGCGGTCTTGCGATCCGGATAAACCTTGTCGGCTACGGCAGAATCAACGGCCTGACGCAGCGCCGCTTCCACGCTCAGCCCAACCTTCCTGGCTTTGACGAAAATGTCGACGGCTTTCTGTTTCGGGTCCTTCTTCCCCAAAAATGAAAAGAGTCCCATCGCTTCACTCCCCTCCCTATGGTTCGCTTCGACGTACCAGCTCACTTTCCTGCCGGGAACCCCTCTCTCCGGCCAGAGATGACCCGGGAAACGGCCTTTACGACCTCCACTGCTGCCAAGACCGCCAGCGCGGCCAGCGCCACGAAGCCCCAGTCCCGCCAGGTGAGCGGCGTTACGTCAAACACCGGCCGCAACGCGGGAATGGTGAGGACCGCAAACTGCAGTACCAATGAAGCACCCAGCGCCACCAACAAAGCCCGATTCTTCAATGGTCCGAGAGTGAAGATACTCTGTGTAAGTGAACGGGTGTTGAAGCTGTGTAGCAACTGCACCAGGGCCAGCGTCATGAAGGCGACCGTCCCAGCCCGCACGATATCGCCCCTGGTCAGCATCTCCCAGCGGTAGACCGCCAGGGTCACGAGGCCGATCAGTATTCCCTGCCACGCAATCTGCCACCCAAGACCGCGGGAGAAGATTCCTTCCTTCGGATCACGGGGTCTTTCGTTCATGACACCCTTTTCCGGCGGTTCGACTCCCAGCGCCAGCGCTGGCAGCCCGTCGGTGACCAGGTTGACCCAGAGGATTTGAATGGGCGTCAGCACCCGTCCCCACCCAAGGACGATTCCGAAGAAAATTGCTACTATCTCGCCGATGTTGCAGGAGAGGAGGTAGTGGATCACCTTGCGGATATTGGCATAGATCACACGCCCTTCTCTGATCGCCGAGACGATGGTGGCAAAGTTGTCGTCGGCCAGGACCATGTCGGCAGCTCCCTTGGCCACGTCCGTCCCGGTAATTCCCATGGCGACACCGATGTCTGCGCCCTTCAGGGCCGGAGCATCGTTGACTCCGTCCCCCGTGACCGCCACCACGTTCCGGTGCGCCTGCAAAGCCTTGACGATGCGGAGCTTGTGCTCGGGCGAAACCCGGGCGTAGACCCGCACCTGCGGAGCAAGCCCGGTCAGCCGCGCGTCATCCATCTTCTCGAGCTCGGCACCGGTCAGGGCCTGGCTGTTTTCCTCCCAAATGCCAAGCTCACGCGCGATTGCCACCGCGGTCGCTTTGTGGTCGCCGGTGATCATCACCGGCCGGATGCCCGCCCGGTGAGCCGCCGCCACCGCCTCTTTCACCTCGGGGCGCGGCGGGTCGATCTCCGCCACGAAGCCAAGGAAGACCATCCCGGCTTCCACTTCTTCCGCCCGCAATTCCTGAGGCCGGGTATCCCAGACCCGGTAGGCAACCGCCAGGACCCGGAAAGCCTGTTCAGCCAGGGAGGCGGCAACACCAAGGATCTGCTGGCGCTCCTCACTGCCCAGCGGATAGAACGCCCCATCTTTAAAGATATGCGTGCACCGGAAGAGAACCTCCTCGGGTGCCCCTTTCGTGAACGCCACTTCGGCATCCATAGCTTTCGTACTGCCGTTTGCGCTGCCATTGATCCTACCGCTGGCGCTGCCCTCCACGTCGTCGTTGACGCGGCCGCCGGTACTCTCACTCCACCTCTCACTCCGCTCCCAGGGCCAGGTCTTGACCAGCCCCCCCAGGGCGGCAAACCCGGACTCCGCGAACATGCTTCCGGCAAGCTTGTGGAAAGTAGTCATCCGTTTGCGCGACGATTCGAAGGGTATCTCGGCAACCCGGGGGTAGAGGCGGCTCAACTCCTGGAGACCCAGGCCGGCCTTCTCCGCCGCCACCAACAAGGCCCCCTCGGTGGGATCTCCGATGACCCGGCGGCCGCCATCCTCTTGCGCCCGTTCTTCGATGCGGGCATCGTTACAGAGGCTCATCGCCGCCAGCATCGCCGTCACATCGACTTCGTCCTTGGGAGAAACAGCTTTCCCATCCAGCTGGATTTCGCCCCGCGGCTCGTACCCTTCGCCGGTTACCATATAGAGCCGGCCACCGGTGAAGATACGCACGACGGTCATCTCGTTTTTCGTTAGCGTCCCGGTCTTGTCCGAGGCGATCACCGTGGCCGTACCCAACGTCTCCACCGCCGGCAGCCGCCGGATGATTGCCCGCCGCCTGGCCATGCGCTGTACTCCCAGAGCGAGCACGATCGTCACCACCGCCGGCAAGCCTTCCGGAATGGCGGCCACCGCCAGACTGATGGCGGTCATGAACATCTCCAGGACGGGTTCGCCTCGTAGCAGACCAGCCAGGAAAACCAGGGCGACCAGAATACCCGCCAGCACCCCCAGAGTGCGGCCGAGCTCGGCCATGCGCCGTTGCAGCGGCGTTTCCTCTACCTCGCCACCCTGCAGCATGCCGGCAATCCGGCCGATGGCCGTATTCATCCCGGTGGCATAGGCAACCGCCAGCCCGCGTCCATAGCTCACCGTCGTGCTGGCAAAGACCAGGTTGTGCATGTCACCCAGCGTGTTGCCGGCCTCCGACCGCAGCTCTCCCGCATGCTTCTCAACCGGCACTGACTCGCCTGTGAGCGCCGACTCATCCACCCGCAGGTTGGCTTCCTGGATGATCCGGGCGTCAGCCGGTACCAGGTCTCCTGTTTCGAGCCGGATTACGTCGCCGGGCACGACCTCTGCTGCCGGAATCTCCACAAACTGCCCTCCCCGCAGCACCCGGGCCTTGGGCGCGCTCATACGCTTCAGGGCAGCCAATGCCTCTTCGGCCCGGCTCTCCTGCGTCACGCCCAGCACTGCGTTGACGATGACGATCAGCATGATGGCCGCCGCATCGACCCACTCGCCCAGCGACCCTGAGATGATCGCCGCACCAAGGAGGATGAGTACCAGCACCTCCTTGAACTGGTCCAGCAGCTTCTGCCACAGCGTTCGCGGGGGCGCTTCCTGCAACTGGTTTGGCCCATACTGCTCGAGCCGGTTGGCAGCCTCCTGCGGTGCAAGGCCAGTTTCAGGATCGGTGCCGAGCTGATCGAGAACTTGCGCCGACGGCCGCTGCGCCCACGTCGCCAGCCCCTTCGTCTCCCCGCTTGCCCCGCCGGCCGCCTCCCCAGCTTTGGTCGTCATCGCCACACCCATATCGTGAACACTCCTCTCAGAAGTCAATACCCCACCCGGTGCAGTGTCCCGCAAAGCAGCAAGGATCTCCGAAGAACACAGGCAACACACCGGCAATACATAGGCAGCACGCTGCAGACAACAAAAAAACCTTCAGCGAAAGGTGGACAATCCGGCTGAACCCGGATTCTACCTTCCCCTGAAGGTCTCGCCGTCAATTACCTGTGCGGTAGCTGTCCGGAACCAGATCCCGTGTTGTTGATCCCGGACGATCCCGTCCCTGCCGCTCTTCTTCTCGATCATCGGTCAGCATCACCGGTCAGCGGGCGGGATCCGGCTACTCCCCTTCGTTTGGCAGAATAGCACACGGCTGCTTGCGCGTCTAGTTACTTGTTGTAGCTCCCCCATGCCGCCCGGCCGGGCAGTAGGGCAGGAGCGGGCATTCCGAACACCTCGGACGGCGGGCGGTGCAGACCTCGCGTCCGAAGTAGATCAGCCGGAGCGGAAGCGAAGCCCACTCCTCCCGGGAGAAGATTGCTTGCAGGTCCCGCTCCACCTTTTCCGGATCGGCACTAGTCGTGAGGCCGAGACGACGGGAAAGCCGCAAAACGTGAGTATCCACCACCACCCCGAGTCCCCCGGCCGCCGCGTCCCAACCTTCCCACCCTTCCAACTCGGCCGCGGAAAGCAGTACATTGGCTGTCTTGCGGCCAACCCCCGCCAACGTCACCAACTCCGGGAGAGTACGCGGCACCTCTCCGCCAAAGCGGGTAACGATCAGCCGGCTGGTCTCCTTAATCGACCTGGCCTTGTGCCGGTAGAAGCCCGTGGGGTGGATAAGGGCTTCCACTTGTGAGCTATCTGCTGCCGCCAGGCTTTCTGCATCCGGAAACCGTTCAAAAAGCCGCGGTGTCACCTTGTTTACCGTAGCATCAGTGCACTGCGCCGACAGAATCGTGGCGATCAACAACTGAAATGGGGTTCGATGGTGCAAGGGAACTTTGACTTCCGGGTACCGTTGCTCAAGAAGGTTGAGAATCATTCTCGCGCGTTCCTGAATCTCGATTCCCCTCACCCCACAGTCGTGAACGTAGAGGTTGCCCTCCTCAACGCGCTGCATATGTTGAACTGTAGTTTTCACCATCGAATTGTCGTTATCAAAGAGAGGTAGATCACGGTGATGGACACCACTACCGGCGACGCAAGGGGTACGAACACTCATCACCGGGCGATCCGCACTACCCAGCTCTCCACCGCCGGGCTGCTGATGACGGCCATTCTCCAGGGTATGCTCGTCATATTTACCGGTTCGGCAGCGCTGCTCGCCGATACCCTGCATAATCTGCTCGACTGTTCGACCGGGGCCATACTCTGGCTCGTCTACCGGTTGGAAAGACGGCCGCCCGACCACCGTCTGACCTACGGTTGGGGGCGGGCCGAGGACCTGGCCGGCCTGCTCATCCTCATCATCATCCTCGCCACCGCCGTCTCGTCGGCCTGGGTCGCCTATCTGCGCTTCCGCCATCCTGAGCCCATGCCTCTGGTCTGGGCGGTAGCGGCCGCCGGTCTCATCGGGTTTCTCGGCAACGAGCTCGTTGCCCAGTACCGGATCAAGGTTGGGCGCGAGATCAGGAGCGCTGCCCTGGTGGCCGATGGCTATCATGCCCGGGCCGACGGCTGGACCTCCCTGGCGGTGCTGGCCGGCGCGCTGGGCGTCCGGGCGGGTTTCCCCCTTGCCGACCCGATTGCGGCCTTCGTCATCAGCCTGGCCATCCTCCACGTAGCCTACGAAGCCGGAAGACCGTTGATCCTGCGCGCCATGGACGGGATGGAGACGGAAATGATCGAAAGGATCCAGGCTGCCGCCTGCTCCATCCCCGGTATCGAATCGGTCCATGAGGTGCGGGCCCGGTGGGTCGGGCGACAGATCCTGACCGAGGTAAACGTTGGGGTCTCCCCCGATATTAGCGTGGCCGCCGGGCATCAACTGGCCAAACAGGTAGAGCAGGGCATCTGCGCCCGCATCGCCGAGGTCGCCCGGGTCACTGTCCATGTCGATCCGGCCGATGAGCCGGGGGAAAGCTTCCACCACCGGGCCTAAGTGCCACCGCCCCACACCTGGGTGCACGCCTCTCGATCTCGAACTAGTGCCTAGGCTCTGGCCTTGGCCTTGACCTTGACCTTTGCACCGGCATTAGCGTCTGCCTTGACCTCCGCGCCGGCCTATGCCTCGGCCTCGACCCGGCCGGTGGCTTCGGCCAAGCTTGCTCCTGCCCCAAACTGCGCCTCGGCCGGGGCATCCGTGATGGCGAAAGTAAAGGTCGCCTCGGCCGCCACCTCGCCGTCGACGGTGGCGGTTGCCTGGCACCGCACCAGCGGACCCCGCCGTTTGAGAATCTGGAGTTCGAGGCGCAGCTGGTCACCGGGTACTACGGGACGGCGGAAACGGGCCGCCTCGATACCGGCAAAGACACCCGCCTTGCCTTGATACTCCGGAAGCGGGGCGAGAGCGGCCACCGCCACCTGAGCCATCGCTTCCAGGATCAGGACTCCCGGCATGATGGGCCAGCCGGGAAAGTGTCCGGCAAAGAACGGCTCATTGACCGTCACGTTCTTGATGCCGACGGCCCTGACCCCCGCCTCCGCCTCCAGCACCCGGTCCACAAGCAGGAAGGGATAGCGGTGGGGCAGAATCCGCATCAACTCGTTGATCTCCACCAGGAAACTCCTT
>JBLNBY010000375.1:0-6441 GCA_050260295.1 Bacteroidota bacterium | reverse complement strand
CGCCGAAATGGCCGAAGCACTGGGCGATGGGGAGGCGGCCAAAGAGTATGCAAGCAAGGCCGAAAAGGCCGCCCGGCGGGCCGATGAAGTCCTTTTCAACGGCGAGTATTTCGAACAGCGCCTGTCAGATGTGGATGAACACAAGTATCAGTTCGGCACCGGCTGCCTGTCGGATCAGCTGCTAGCCCAGACGGAAGCACACATCTACGGGTTGGGGTATCTTGCGCCACCTGAACACGTGAAGTCGGCGGCGGAGGCCATCTTCCGGTGGAACTTCCGGGAAACGTTTGCCGGCCATGTCAACACGCAGCGAGCCTATGCCTTCAACGATGAAAAGGGGCTGCTCTTGTGTACATGGCCGCGGGGTGGGCGTCCCCGCTTCCCCTTTCCGTATTCCGACGAGGTCTGGACGGGGATCGAGTATCAGGTCGCCACACTTCTCATCTACGAAGGGTTGATTGATGAAGCCCTCGCCATCGTTCAGGCGGTCCGGGACCGTCACGACGGCGTGCGGCGCAACCCCTGGAACGAAGTAGAGTGTGGCCACCACTACGTCCGTTCCCTGGCCAGCTGGGGGCTGATCGTAGCCATGAGCGGTTTCTCCTTTGACATGGCCCGGGGGGAGATAGCCTTCGCTCCGCCGTACGCCTCCGCCGCTGCCGAGTTTCAATGCTTCTGGAGTACGGGGAAGGGATGGGGAATCTACCGCCAGCGGCGGGACGCCGCTACGGGAGGGATCGTGCCAGAAATGAAAGTGCTCTATGGCGACCTGGCCGGGGTGCGGGTGAGGGCGGCCGGCCGCGAATGGTTATTGGATGGGTGACGGTCAGCTTTTTCAGGACGACCGACCCCTCGTACCACGACGCGTGGGAAGAAGGAAGCAGCCACCCTCCAGAATGGCTGAATGTCAGAATCGGTAAGTGCCGGGATCGTACGATACCCTGGATGCAAAACGGTTTCCGCATGACGAAACGCCTGTAATACATACCATCCATTCTCCCGCGCTATATCGGCGTACCCAGGTATCGCGTCCATCACCCACTTGCCAATACTTGCTATGTCCGCCGGAGTGTGCAAACCAGGTACCACCGTCGTACGCAGTTCGTGGGGATACCCTCTGATTGCCAACAGTGTCCTTTCCACGCGCCGGATGTCCACCTCCCGCCCCGCTGCCTGGCAGTACTTGTCGGGCGAATGCTTGATATCAACCGCTACGTAATCAAGGTATGGCAACACTTGCTCAACGACTTCCGGGTTCGAGCCGTTCGTATCCAGTTTGACCGCATATCCTTGTCCTTTGGCCGCTTTAGCAATGTCAAAAAGCAGCTGAGGATGAAGTGTCGGCTCTCCACCGGTGATTGTCACAGCTGTGATAAACTTGCTCCTGCTAACCAATAACTGCGTGAGTTGATCGAGATCCCACCGCTGCCCCCGGCTGTTTCCGACACCTCTAGACAGATCGACTAGGGAGGCATTGTGGCAGAACGGGCAGCGGAAATTGCATCCCCGCAGGAAAACGGAGGCACACACCCGTCCCGGGTAATCAACAAGAGAGACCTTCTGAACTCCTGCAATCGGTACAGGCAAACTACCGAATACTGGCATGCAAGTCAAACTCCCTTCGGTCGCGGAACTCTTCTTGTTTCCCGGTGTTCCAATTCTGAACCGGCCGATAATACCCAACCACACGACTCCATACTTCCGTCGGATGACCGCACTGTGGGCACGAGGGTTGTTCTCCCCGCAGATAACCGTGGACAAGGCATACCGAATAGGTGGGAGTAACGGTTAGATACGGAATCCGGAAATTTCCAAACACTCTGCCTATCAGATCTCCGAGCGCAAGGGGATCGTCCACCTGTTCGCCTAAGAAGGCGTGGAAAACTGTGCCGCCGGTGTATTCGCATTGGAGCTCTTCCTGCAATGCCAACGCCTCAAAGAGGTCCTCGGTATAATCTACCGGTAACTGGGTCGAGTTCGTGTAGTAAGGAGCCCCATACCCAGCGGTGATGATATCGGGATACCGGTCCTTGTCGAGCCGTGCCAACCTGTGCGACGCCCCCTCTGCCGGGGTTGCCTCCAGGTTCCACAGCGTGCCTGTTTCACTCTGATACCTGAGCAGCCGCTCTTTCATGAATTGGAGAACTTGCCCGGCAAATCTGCGTCCTTCGGGGTCAGCAATGGTGACTCCGAAGAGATTCAGGAGGGCTTCGTTCATGCCTACGAGCCCGATCGTGGAAAAGTGGTTGTGCCAGTAGGCACCGGACCGCGCGTATACATCCCGCAAATAGAAGCGCGAATAGGGGTATAGACCCTTAGCAGTAAGGTCTTCCAGCACCTGGCGCTTGGTAATTAGGCTTTCCTTGGCGATCTCCATCACCTGATCCAACCGCGCGAAGAAATCACTCTCGGAGTGCACCAGATAGCCAATACGGGGCATGTTAATGGTGGCCACACCGATACTCCCTGTTAGTGGGTGAGCAGCAAATAGACCTCCGCTCTTTTCGAGCTTCGTCGTGTCCAGGCGCAACCGGCAACACATGGAGCGCACGTCGCTGGGTTTCTGCTCGCTTGAGACGAAGTTTGCGAAGTAGGGGGTGCCATACTTGGCGGTAAGTTCGAGAACCTTTGAGACAGCCGGGCTGGTCCAATCAAGATGTGCAGTAACGTTGTAGGTCGGGATCGGGAACGAGAAGCCTCGCTGCGCAGCATCACCTTCCAACATCACTTCAGCAAAGGCCTTGTTAATCATAGTGATTTCTGGCTCATAGTCGCCATACCGATCATTACAAAACTTTCCACCAAGAATAACATCCTGATCTGCAATAGGTGAATCTGTAGCCTTGACATCCATGGTAATGTTTGTGAAAGGTGTTTGAAAACCGACTCGTGTAGGCACGTTGAGGTTGAATACGAATTCCTGAAGTGCCTGCTTCACCTCGTCATAGTCCAACCGGTCATGGCGTACAAACGGAGCCAGGTAAGTGTCGAAGGACGCCACAGCCTGCGCGCCTGCAGCCTCTCCTTGCAAGGTATAGAAGAGGTTGACCAATTGGCCGAGCGCAGTCCGGAAGTGGCGGGGTGGCGCGGACTCGAGTTTGCCAGCAGCTCCCCGAAAACCATCCCGCAGGAACGCCCCCAGATCCCACCCCACACAGTAGGGGGCCAGTGAACCCAAGTCGTGAATGTGCAAGTCACCCTCTTGGTGCGCCTTGCGAACAACGGGCCTGTATATCGTATGAAGCCAGTATTCGGTGGTCGCAGTCTGAACAATGTGATTGTTGAGGCCTTGTAAACTGTAGGTCATGTTGGCGTTCTCACGAACACGCCAATCCCTCTGTGAGATGTAGCCGTCGATAGAGCGAAAGAGAATGTCCATTTCGGCCACGCCACTCCTCTCAAATGTAAAAACCTTTACTGACTGCTTGAGGGGAGAGGCGCGTAAAACGATATAATGTACCGGCACAGGCACACTGGCATGCCGGGATAGGCCGTTACGCCCTCACCCCTCCGCGGGGGCGGTACGTATGCACGACGTGGGTACTCGGGCTTCTGCTCTCAGAGCAGTAACCGTTGCGGGACAGCGCCGGACTCCCACCGGACTTCCCCCAGCAGATGCCCTGCCCTGTCGGACAGGCGCCATGCAGACCATATATTGTGGGTTCGCACAGCAAGACTACTATGTCTTGGGCCCGCTGTCAACCATCCGCAGCGTTGGTACTGGTGCTTGTGAAATGACTATTTGGCATCACAAAGCGCCAGGCGGCACAAGCCTTTGTCCGGCGTCTTCCTCCTGGGCCGGCCGGTTTCTCATGGCCGTCAGAACAGCCACGGCCGGCGCCCGCCAGATCCTGACGCCCTGTTTACAAGTCCAGCAACGATGAGTTTCGACATGCAAGAGGACAATGCGAGGGCTTGGCCTGCCGGCAGCTACCACCAATGTTTTCCGCACCTCGCTTACATGACACAAATCTGACACCAACCTCGCAGCAGGCAAGCATGATGGAAAAATAGTTATCATAGACTTGACATACACGTGCCTCCTTCTTACACTACTCTCATAATCCGGCACGGCGGCAGGCGATCGGGTCTGGTCTCTGCACGGTCCGCCGGCACAGTATGGGAGGGGTACCTGCTATGGTTGACGCGGTGGCGCTCAATACCGCCTGGACACTGCTGGCATCTTTTCTCGTCTTTTTCATGCAGGCCGGGTTCGCCCTGGTCGAGGCCGGGTTCACCCGGGCCAAGAACGCGGCCAACATTTCGATGAAGAACCTGATGGATTTCGTCGTCGGTTCACTGGCATTTTGGGCCGTCGGGTTTGCCATCATGTTCGGAGTCGATCGATTGGGCTTGTTTGGGTTCTCCGGCTGGTTCTCTACGGGTGAATTCGCACACCTCAACCTGTCGATCCCGCTTCTCGCCTTCCTATTCTTCCAGACGGTCTTTGCGGGAACTGCTGCTACCATCGTCTCGGGAGCCATGGCCGAACGCACGCGCTTTGGGTCGTATTTGGTGTTTAGCGTAATCATGACGGCCTTGATCTATCCTGTCGTCGGCCATTGGACCTGGGGCGGCGGGTGGCTGGCCCGGCTCGGCTTTCTGGATTTTGCCGGGTCGACGGTGGTGCACTCGGTGGGTGGTTGGGCGTCGTTGGCCGGTGTGATGCTCTTGGGTCCCCGGATTGGGAGATATGCTGCCAACGGTAAGCCCAATGCGATTCACGGGCACAGCATAACGTTGGCGGCCCTCGGCGTCTTCATCCTATGGTTTGGGTGGTTTGGTTTCAACCCCGGCAGCACGCTGGCAGCGACTGACCTGAATATCGCCCGGATAGCGGTAACCACGAACCTGGCGGCTGCCGCGGGAGCCTCGAGCGCTCTACTATTCCGCTGGCTGCAAACCGGCAAACCCAAGGTTGACAGCGCTATGAATGGTACGTTGGCAGGTCTGGTCGGGATCACCGCCTCCACAGCCTATGTCAGCGGCACGAGTTCGGTCATCATCGGTGCGGTGGCAGGCGTGCTGATGATCCTGGCCCAGGACTTGTTGGAGCGGCGGCGCATGGACGATGCAGTGGGCGCTATCCCCGTACATGCGGCCGCAGGGGTCTGGGGAACGCTGGCGGTCGGTCTCTTTCACGAGAATAACGGGTTGTTCTTTGGCGGTGGGTGGTATCAGCTCGGAGTTCAACTGGTTGGAGTTGCCTCGGTTGCAGGATGGACCCTGGCTACCTCCCTGGCGGCGTTTGCGATCATCAAGGCGACCATAGGCCTGAGGGTATCTGCAGAAGAAGAAACACATGGGCTCGACTTGGAAGAGCACGACACCGTCGCCTATCCGGACTTTGCCTACATGCCGGTGGCCGCCATACAGACCGTGGATGGCAGCCAGCCGGCGACCGTACCCGCCTCGCGAGGGGGGCAGGCGATCGCCTGAGAGCATGGCTGAGAGCCTGTCTGCCTTTCGCCACCTTGACGCCGGAAGCGAGATGGGGTTGGGAGGCCGGAGTATCTCCCGCCTCCCCTTTCACTCGCTCATATCAGACCCAGCTGTTTCGGAGCTCAAACGTTGAAGAAGGCTGGCACAAGCCTACTTCTTTCATGAGGGGAACTCGTCATGGCACCTGCGACTCTACGAGATGTGGCATATGCGGCAGGCGTTGCCGTATCGACGGCATCCCGTGCCCTCAACAACAGTGGATATGTCGGCGAGAACACGAGACAGCGCGTTCTGCAGGCCGCTCGAGAACTATCCTATGTCCCCAACTCGATGGCCAGGGGACTGCACTCCGGACAAACCCGTACCGTTGGTGTGATAGTGACTACCATCCTCGACCCCTTCTACGCCGCGGTGGTGACAGGTATTCAGCAGGTATTGGGGGCGAGAGGGTATTGCACAGTTTTATACAACTCCGAGGAGAACCAGCGAAAGGAACTGGCAGCCGTGAAGGCGTTACTGCAGCAGCGGGTGGACGGGATCATCCTTGCCCCGGCACAGAACACCGCCAAGACGGCCCGTTTCCTCGCCATTCATCGTGTGCCGTTCGTGCTCGTATGTGACCGGGTTCCTGATCTTGACGCAGACTATGTCGTTTGTGACGAGGCCGCTGCGGGTCAGGTTAGGTCAGTCGTTCAGAAGGGGGCTGTAGCAGCTGAAATCCTTTTGTCAAGATTGCTGAGGGGCAACAAGCGAACGGCATCACCCCGGATAACCTAAATGCCGGATCTCTCGATGCGATATCGAGCTGCTCGGGAAACGAGTAGTAAGGCAAAGATGTCGGCGGTCAGGGTTCCGGCGACCAGCACCGGCACGATCCGGTCCGGCGGCCAGCCGTGTCTCCAGAGCCAGAAGCTGGTAAAGCCCAGAATGAACGGGGGCAACAGGACGGCGAGGGACGCCAGAGCACCGCCGAGGCTGTTTTGCGCCACTTGCATCGGA
>JBLNBY010000374.1:0-10854 GCA_050260295.1 Bacteroidota bacterium | reverse complement strand
CCAGGTCAGCGTCACGATCCGCCGGGCGACGGCGGCCGATATCCCGGCGCTAAACTCCCTGGATATGACCATCTTCTCGCCTGACTCCCTGGCGGTCGATTTCCGCGCCCCCCAGGGAGAGTCACCGTCGGAGTCACCCGAAGCCGGGGGCTTTTGCCGGTGGTTTCGCACCCGCCGCGGCCCTCCTTACCAGCGACGCTACGTCGAGTGGGACTGGGGTGAGCTCGAAGGTTTCCGCCATCATTTGGACCAGGGCCTGGTCTGGATAGCGGAAACGGCCGCAGTGGCAGCCGGGGAGGGAACGGCGTCGAACCCACGGTCGCGGCCGCGCCTTGTGGGAGTGGCCGAAGCGGCTGAACCGCAGGAGCGGGTCTGGGGTCATGAGCCGGATGGGTCCGTTCTCGAACTGGTCAGCCTCTTCGTCGACCGCGGCCACCGGCGGCAGGGTGCAGGCCGGGCTCTGGTCCAGTCGGTAATTGCCGAAGCCCGCCGGCGGCACAAAGAGCTGGTAATCACCCAGGCGGAAAGCGGAAACCTGGCTGCCATCCGCTTTTACCTATCGCTTGGCTTTGCCCTTCAGGGTTTGGCCTTTCTGCGCCCCGAGGAGAGCAGCCATGAGGAAATGGCCATGCTCCTCGTCTACCCCTTGAAGTAGCGGAAACCGCGGGGCAACGCACCGCCGGAACTGTTAGAAAGCCGGGTTTCCCCCCTCTTGCTGCTTCCCCGACGCATAGCGGCTCGGGGTGAAGCGTCAGAGCTGGTAGCGGCGGATGTCACAGCGTTCCTGGCTGTAGTACGGATCATCGACGTCACTTATCTGGACTACGGGGCTGCCGCGAGTTGTAGCGTGGATGAACTCAAAGTGCGAAATCGCCATACCCACATGACCATAGTTGTTGAAGAAAATCAGATCGCCGGGGACGAGGTCAGTACGGTTGATGGGGAAGGTTTTCTCATACTGTCCCTGCTCGTGGGCGTCCCGGGGCAGGAATAGGCCATGCAGGCGGTAGAGGAGCTGCACGAAACCGGAGCAGTCGACGCCAAACGATGAGGTTCCGCCCCAGCGGTAGGGTATGCCGAGGAAGCGGCGGGCGGTGTGAACGAGGTTTGCCCGCAATTCGGCCCCGGTCGTCCAGGCCCACTCCTGACCGTTGGTAGTTAGATCGCCTGTATGCATGAAACCCTGCATGCCATTGGGAAGGCTGACGGCCAACCATTCGTTGGCTTGAACCGTCGCCCGTGCTTGTGGATGAAGGCGAACCTTTACACCGATGGGCAGCGTTACCAGCAGCCGGCTCTTGATCGTGGGGCCGGAGTAGACATTACTAAAGAGATTGCGCACGACGGCAGGTTGAGTCCGGAAATCCATTTCACTGGCTGCAGCGGGTATGCCAGGTACGTCAGGTACGCCAGGTACGCCTGGTTTGCCCGGCACGCTCGGCACACTTGGCCCGTCCGGGACGCCCGGCGTGGTCCGGACCAATCGGCCGGCGCTCGCCGGCATATATCCCGAGTAGCCGTCGTAGTCGAGGGCGACGCGCCACCATCCTGCCGCCGCCTCTTCGATCACCCGAAACGTCTCGCCCATCTTTGCCTGGGTGACTACTTCGGCATCTTCCGATGGCCCCGCATGCAGGGATACCACGCTGCCAGTGATGTAGCCTTGGCTTCCAGACTGGTCGTGATTCATAGCCAATCCCCCGTTAGCCCGTTGTACCAATCAGGCGCCGGAATGCCTGAACTCCCCAACACCCGAATGCCGGAGTGATCAAAGGCCAAACCGCTGTGTCAGCCCTATCCTTGCCGCCGGGAGCGTCAGGCCTGTGCAAGCAGTTCAGAATCCAGGTATTGCTGGAGTTTCTCTCCATCAACTTTGAGACCGAGCCCCGGCCCGGCGGCCAGGTATTGTCGCCCTGCATCCAATTGGGCACCCGTATCGCGGGTGACGATATCGCCGTCCAGGTCGAAATAGCCGTCCAGGTCGATATAGTGAACGTTGGCCAGCCCCAACGCCACGCTCAGCCCGGCGGTGATGCCGACGCGGCTTTCGATCATGCACCCGATCATCGCCTTCATCCCGGCCGCCTCGGCCATACGGACCAGGAGTTGGGCTTGGGTGGGCCCGCCGCACTTCATCAGCTTGACATTGACCATGTGCGCCGCCTGCCGGCGGATGATCTCTACCAGACTGGCCGGGTCCTTGACCGCCTCGTCGGCTGCAATGGGAATGGGGCTATTCCGTGTCACTTCGGCCAGGCCGGTGAGGCTGGCCGCAGCGACGGGCTGTTCAATGAACTCTACGGGAATACCAGCCTCGGTGAGCTCGTGAGTGAGGCGGATCGCCTGGGCCGGGGCGTAGCCCTGGTTGGCGTCGAGGTAGAGCCTCCAGCCCGAGCCGAGTTCCTGGCGCAGGGCCTTGATTCTTTCGATATCTCCCTCGAGGTCGAGCCCGATCTTGACCTTGATGTCAGTAAAACCCCGGCGGAGAAGTGCAGCGCCCTCCGCCACCGTTTCGGCGGTACTCCTGATGCCGATACTGGCGCTGGCCCGGTGGGAAGTGCGGGCTGCGCCGAGAAGTTCCCGGACCGAACGGCCCAGGGCCTGCCCGCGCAGGTCCCATAGCGCGGAATCTACGGCGCAGCGGGCGGAAGGGAAGGGCTTGAGGTCTTGCTCGAGGAGGAGCCGCAAGCTTTCCTGGGCGAAGGGGTCGCAGCCCGTGAGCTTGGCCGGCACCCAGGACTTCAGCGCCCGAAAGACCTCCGCCCGGTTTTCGCCCGTAACTTCAGCGACGGGCACTGCTTCTCCCCAGCCTTCGTGACCATCGTCGGTCACGAGCCGTACGAGGATGGCCAAACAGGCGGTGCGGGTGGCATACGCGACCTGGAAGGGAGTCTTCTTGGGGATCTTTATGGGGTAAACCGCCGTACTGATGATCCGCATTCACGCATCACCGCCATTCACCGGGCGTGCTGCAATACATGACAGCATACCGTTCACGAACAAGGGAAATAAGTTCTACCGGACTTGGGGGTATCCTGCCGGATGAACGGGTGCCTACCCGACGGGCCGGGATGCTGCCGCGGAAACGGTAGAGAGGATTCGCAGCAGGAATGAAGAATATATACTAGATAGTAGAGAAAACTTGGCGCCGGCAGGAGGAGCAGACCGGATATGCGGGCGTGCGGACCTCTTGTGTAGAGACGGCACAACGGTTAACCTGTAACGGAGCCTAGATGCCCTCGCTTGTGGGTACGGTAAACCAGGAGGGATTTGGATTGAATTTCTGCTTCGTGGGAGAGGTGGCTTCCGAAGCGATGCAGCGCTTTGCTGCTGGTTTGCGGGAAGCGATGCTCCGCCACGGCCACGAGTTTCTGAGCGAGCCGACCGACGATATCCAACTGGTCTTTAACTTCATCGATGCAGGTAGGCCTCGGCCTTTCCGTCGCCGGGCCAAAGCTACGTTCGTCATCTCCGTGACGGAGGTTTCCGATCGGCAGGCGTCTGCCAATGGAGTCAATGAAGCCAATGGAGCCAATGGAGTCAACGGGGTCGATGGGGTCAATGAGGTCGATGGTTTGGCAGTTACCGGGAAGTCCTGGGCCCCTGGTGCAGGTGGTGCCGGTCCGGATATCCTCAAACAGGCGTATCCCATCCTGATCCGGGCGGTCTCGAACCTGCTGCTCTATCGTGTGTGGGAGCCGTCTGCCAGCCGCTGGCAGACTTATTTCGTCACCCTCGAGCAGGGAGCGTTTCCCGTTCCGGCCGAGTTACAAGAGGGGACGGGCGAGTTCTTCGAATACGTGTACCGCCGGCTCGAGCCGCTGGCCACCTCGCAGCTGATCATCGATAACGAGTTCATTCCCGACCTTGAGCCCGAGCTATGGGAGGGAGATGAACACACCGGGGAGATCTACTGGGCCGGCCAGCGTTTGGCCGCCATGGATCTTTTGCCGGCACCCTTCCCGATCCAGGAGCTTCTCTCACCGGCAGAGTTCCGGCATGTGCAGCACCTCTACAACCTGGGCGGCTTGAGCTACGGTAACATGAGCGTGCGGCACGATGAAAAACGGTTCTGGATGAGTGCCAGCGGGGTGGACAAATCCAACATGCGCAAGGTGGGTGAGGAAATCCTGATGGTCAAGGATTTCGACTCCGCCCGGGGAGTGATTCTGCTCAGTATTCCTCCGCATGTGGACAAACCCCGCCGCGTCTCGGTCGACGCCATCGAGCACTGGATGATCTATCGCGAGCACCCGGGCGTCGGAGCTATCCTGCACATGCACGCCTGGATTGCCGGCATCGAGGCGACCGAGTTCAACTTCCCCTGCGGAACGCGCCAGCTGGCGATGGCAGTGGCGGAAAAGGTCCGGCAGGCGCCCGATCCCAGCCGGGCCATCGTCGGACTCAAGAACCACGGCATGACCATAACCGGCCACAGCCTGCGGGAGATCTTTGAACGGATCGAGGGTAAGGTGGTCCGGCAGGTGCCGATGTCGTAATGCGGGCCATTCGCTATCACCTCTCGCTGCCCCGGTATGGGCTGCAGCAGCTGCTGGGGCGGCGCTTCCCCGGCGTCTACCACCGCGCACCCTTTGCTTGTGTGCGGGCCGATGACATCCCAGTGCCGGCGTTGCCCAGGCCGGGGTGGGTCAGGATCCGGCCGATCCTGGCTGGGATCTGCGGCTCGGACATGGGCACCGTCATGGGCAAGAACAGCCCCGCCCTCAGCCCTTTCGTCTCCTTTCCGGCCGTGTTGGGGCATGAGGTGGTGGGACGCATTGCGGAGATCGCCGCGGGTGGGACTGAGAGCCCGAGGAGAGCGGCCCCTGAGACGGTCGATACGGGAGCGGCCGCTACGGCCACGGCTGGTACGGTAAGGGGGGCCAACGGGGAGCTGCGGGTGGGCGACAGGGTCGTGGTCGATCCCGCCCTGGGTTGCGAAGCCCGAGGCCTCGAGCTATGCCCGGCTTGCCAGCGGGGCGAGGCGTATCTCTGCGAAAGGAACAGCGAAGGGCCGTTTGCGCCCGGGCTTATCCTTGGCTTTTGCCGCGACCTGCCGGGCAGCTGGGCGGAAGAGCTGGTTGCGCCTGCCGTGCAGACGTTCCGCGTTCCTGACGAGGTATCCGATGAGAAGGCGGTCTTGGTTGAACCGTTCGCCGTCTCCCTCCGTGCTGCGCTGCGCGGTCTCCCTCAGTTGGGCGGGGCAGAATACGCCGCAACCGCGGCAGAGCATGCCGTGACCGGTACAGCGCAGGCGGTAGTGAGCTGTGCACAGCCCGCCGTGACTGGGGCAGAGCACTTCGTGCCCGCGGCAGGGGCCGCTGCTGCCGGGAGTGAGAAGATCCTGATCATTGGCGGCGGTACGATCGGGTTGACCGTGCTGGCCGCGCTGCGGCTACTGGAGTTGGAGGTAAAAGCCGCAACCAGAGTCAGTGCCGATGTCACCATCGTTGCCCGGCATGATTTCCAACAGAAGCTGGCGATCGAACTGGGGGCTAGCCGGGTGGTGCGTGGCGGGTCTGACCTGTTGCGTGCTGCCGAGGAGCTGGGTAGAGTCCGAGTTCATCGTCCGGTAATCGGTCCACCGGTCTATACCGGTGGCTTCGACCTGGTCTATGATTGTATCGGCTCACACCGGACCATTGACCAGGCGCTTCGCCTGACCCGGGGCGGCGGCCGCATCGTCCTGGTGGGTGCAGCCGGCAGACTACCCAGTATCGACTGGACTTTCGTTTGGTCGCGTGAGCTGACGATCATCGGCAGCGCCGGCTACGGGCGTGAAAACCGGCTGCCGCCGTCCCTCGCACCGTTGGCCGCGGCCGCCCTCGCCGACCGTCGCCCTGGCCAGGATGGTGATTCTGCTCCCCATACCTTTGCCCTGGCCCTGGAGTTGTTGCGCCGCCACCCGGACTACCCCCTGGAGCGGCTCATCACCCATCGCTTTCCGCTTTCGGCCTGGCGTGAGGCCCTGGCCATCAACGTCCACCACGGCCCCCACCGTG
This sequence comes from Bacteroidota bacterium, assembly GCA_050260295.1. Classification (GTDB taxonomy): domain Bacteria; phylum Bacillota; class Limnochordia; order Limnochordales; family DUMU01; genus DUMU01. The sequence goes on along the minus strand of JBLNBY010000374.1, from coordinate 4,852 downwards.
CCGTGAAGTCGGTCTTCACCTTCGGCCAGGCCAACCAAGAGCCCAAATAGCGCATGTATCGCTCTGATTGTTGGTTTGTACGTATCTGTTTGCACCGGTTGCACGGGTGCATCGGGCGTTTGTATCACTCTGACGCTGCCCGGGGCTAGCTGGCACGTTTTTGCGCAAAGTGGCAGAGCGGGACCGTCCCCCAAAACTTGCCATTTCGGTCCTTGGCAGGTCCCGGGTGGGGCAGGTCCCCCCCCGGCGGCGGGGTCTCGATGCTGGTCGTGGAGCGTCGGTGTGCCACCTCCGAGCGGCGGGATGTAACGTCGGTGTTACAGTCCAGTAGCCCGACGATAGAGTGGAGCACGGGTGTGACACCGGTTCAACTGAGAGTGTCACACCTGTGCGACATATGGGCTGTCAAGTGTCCCGGTGGGCGCAGAAATGTAGTGCCGGTGCGTCACCTCAGCCAGTTCAGGTGGAGCATGGGTGTTACACATGGCGGTCTGTGTCGCATCTATGCGACAAAACCGTATGGGTTGTAGCATCGGTGCGACATGTTCCCGGTGGTTGGTGGCACATCGGCTCGACACGTTTCCGGTGGTTGGTGGCACATCGGTGCGACACTCTGTTGTGATACCCTGTCGCGACAGCCCCGTGTGATACCCTGTTGTGACACCTGGTATGATGCCCCGGTGTGCCACCCCGGAGGGCATCCCGGTGTGCCACCCACCTCCGTCCGGTCTGCCTACCGCATTCCCGGCAGCTTCACGGGCACATACGTCCCCTTGATGAACTGGTAGACGAAATCGTAGTACAGTCGCCGCGTGGCAACGTCGGACCTGGCTGCCTCGCCAAAGTCCTTGAAGCCCTGGTAGTACCCGATTACGGCGTTCTGCATGTAGCCATACTCGACGCCGCCAGCCAGATAATCGATCCACTTCTGCAGCTGACCCCAGCCGCCTTCCCAGTGCTTTTCCATCTCGATTCCCATGCCCAGCGTGCGGGCTATATTGGCCGTCACTTCTAGCCGTTCCCGCCCCACGTCGGAAAACATGTAGTTGGGCTGCAGGATGGCGGCGTCAAATCCATACTCCCACCAGTCGTAGGAGCCGGCCGCGCCGTAGTACGGAATCCAGATGAACTTTAGTCCGGCCTGGCGAACCAGAGCGGCTACGCGGCGGACCAGTTCGTCGTCGTTGGGGCTGTGTTCAAAGAGAATGGACTCCCGATGCCACCAGAATCCGACCAGCTCCAGGTCGGGGTAGCTTTTCTCCTGCCACCGGCGCAGGTACTCGTCCAGCAGCCACCTGACCGCGGCCACCCGGTTCTCCAGCGCCTTCTCGGGGCCTACCTTCGCGTCGGACCAGGAGAAGCTCTCCGCCACCCCGTCGCCGTCCAGGTCGCCAAAGGCCGTCTGGAAGGGCGAGGGGTAGGGCAGGGTGAGGAAGACCTTGACCTTGTAGTCGGGATCGCCCAGCGCCTGCTTGGCCTGGTGGGCTGCCTCCTGCAAAGCATCCAACTGGTATCCGGGCAGGAAAGTCTCCTCGAGCAGCCACTGCCAGTCCTCCTGGTTGGCGGCAGCTCCCGCTTTGTCGCCCACGAGCCCCCGGCCAGATGGGGTGCTGCTTTGCGGGGCGAGCAGGATCGAGTCGAACATCCAGTCCTGCGGAGTACCGTCCTCGGAAATGTAGGCGACATAGGGCAGGTAATCCCGGGCGGTCCAGCGGCCGAGAGACTCGTTGGCGGGATAGGCATAGGTGGCCAGGACGATGTGGCGCGCTCCGGCCACGGCCGGGCTTCCGGCGGCAGCATAGCCGGCTGGCTTGTCCGGGCTCACACCTGCGCCGGGCATGGGCACTCCCGCCGGCTCGTTGGGCACGTCGAGCGCGCGGGGGGCGGTTTGGCCGCCGTCTTCGCCTGCTCCGTTCCCGCTGTCCTTCCCGCCATCGTTTCCGGTGCCGTTGGCCATTGAGTTGGGAGCAGGAGAGTCATCAGTGACCGGAGTACCGAACACTTCCAACTCATCCATGAAAACCATCACGTCGACGGGAAACTCGATGGCTACATACCGGGCGGTGCTGTCCGCAGGTGCGGCGTTAAGTTCACTGAAGGCGAATTCCTCAACCTGGACACGGGTGTTCCAAGGCCCGACCCGGGTGGACTTTTCGCCGGCACGAGACCACTGCCGACCGTCCGCCGAAGTGTACAGGGTAACTCGCCGGGGCACGTACACCCCTACTGAACGGTACTGCAGAAAGCGGGCCTTGACCTCTTTGATTACGGCCGGGTTCCCCAGGTCGACTTGGATGCGCCGGCCGCCCTGGCGGGTAAAGACCTGCCAGCCCTGGTCGGAGTATTGCCATGACGCCTTCTTCCCGTCGGTCAGTTCCTTGCCACCCGTATCCGGGTATGCCTCCTGCATCTTGGTGAAGAGCGGGTCGGGCCAGTAGGCGCTGATCGTGTACGGTCGTCCCAGGGCCAGGTTGACAGTAGATGCAGCCTCGGTAGCCTCTGCCAAGTTACCACCACCTATCATTAGAGATGTTGCCACGAAGGCAGCTGCCAGCATTGCCTTGACTGCCGTGGGTGGAGAATACCGCAAACCGAACACCTCCTGTATCGGCAGTATATTCCGGGAGGTGTTCGGCTTGCCGGAGAGTCTCTCCTGCTGGCGTGTGACCTGCACCGTTCCCGGAAAAAATCGCGATCACGCCGTTGACTGCCGGCGGTCCACGTGATAACGTAGAGCCACACAATTGAAGATCGCACGATGAAGGGGACAAAAGGCTGATACGCCACGGATAGAGAGGGAGCGGTCGGTGGAAAGCTCCCCGTGCGCCAGCTTATAGCCGCCCCGGAGTGTTCCCGTTGAACCCGGTCTTGGTAGATTCGGGGCAGGTCAGGGCTCAGGACTGACGACCTGCCTGGGGCATCCGGCAGTAGACGGTGACGGCGCCGGCCGTTATCCTGGCACCGGTTAACCAGGTATGGTTGCCATGCTGCAGGTGTGGCATAACCACCCGGTCGGGTGGGGTTTCCTGGTTGATCGGGGGGAGTGATCGGCAGCGGCCAGCGTTTTGCAGTGCTGTTGCTGCCGGTAAGCAGAGTGGTACCACGGGGCAGAAGAAAAGTGAGCGCCTCGCCTCTGCGGTATATCCGCAGGCGAGGCGCTTTTGTTTTGGCGGCAGGTAAGAGGCGAGAGCAGAGGCAAGAGGCAACGGGCAACAGGCGGCAGGCCAAGGCAGAAGGCAGCAGGAGGGGTAGGCAATGTCGGTTACGATTACCAACGGTTCAGTGGTGACGGGGGTCACCGGCAAGGTCACCGGCAATGTTGGCAATGTGGGAGTCGACGTCGACGACAATTGTCAAGTCAACGGTCAAGTCAACGGCAATGGCCAGATCCACCGCGGCGAGTACGAGGGCTTTCTCTCGCTGGCGGCTTCATCCATGCGGAGCTCCGACATTCGGGACATGTTCGCTCTCACGGAAGTCGAGGACGTCATCTCTTTCGCCGGGGGCTTTCCCACGCCTGACGTCTTCCCCGCCGAGGAGGCTGCCCGGCTGATGGCTCAGGTCGCAGCCACCAGGCCCCAGGCTGCTCTCCAGTACGGTCCGACCGAAGGTATTGGTGAACTCCGTGCTGCTGTTGCCACCCTGATGGAGCAACGAGGCGTGCCCACGACTTCCGGTGAGGTACTGCTGACCGCCGGTTCACAGCAGGCGCTGGACCTGGTCGCCCGCACCTTGGCCGACCCCCTCTCGGCAGTCCTGGTGGAATTGCCTGGCTATGTCGGCGGCCTGAATGCCGTCGCCGCCAACCGGGGCCGTATGATCGGCTGCCCCACCGATCAGGACGGTATCATCCCCGCCGGTGTCGTCGAGATCATCGAGCAACTGAATTCCCAGGGTGAACGGCCCCGCTTCCTCTACGTGATTCCCAACTTCAACAATCCGGCCGGGACGCTGCTCCCCCTCGAGCGGCGGCAGGAGCTGGTCGAGATTGCCCACCGCTACAACCTGCTGATCATCGAGGACGACGCCTACGGTGAACTGTATTTCGACCGCCGGCCGCCGCTGCCGCTGCGGGCACTCGCACCGGAGCGGGTGATCTACCTTGGCTCCTTTTCCAAGGTCTTCTTCCCGGGCTTGCGCGTTGGTTGGATCAATGGACCTGAGCCGCTCCTGCGCAAGCTGGCGGTGGCCAAACAGGCGGCAGATCTGTGTTCATCCACGTTCGGGCAGCACGTGGTGCTCGAGTGGCTGCGGGAGGGGAAATGGCAGGAACACACCGATTGGCTGCGGGCCATCTACCACCGCCGCCGCGACCTCATGCTATACGCACTCCGCCGCTATTTCCCGCCCGATGCCCGTTATTCCGTGCCGGCCGGGGGGTTCTTCTTCTGGGTCACCATTCCGGGACTGCCGTGCCCAACCCGGGAATTGCTCCCGCAGGCCCTGACCCATGGGGTTGCTTACGTGGCGGGCACTGGCTTTTGCGTGGACGGAGGGGGTCAGCAGTCGATGCGCCTCTCCTTCAGCCAGGTGGAAGAGGGAAAGATCTCCGAGGGTATCCGCCGCCTGGGTGACTTTCTGGCAGGAGTGAAGGATTGCCCGCCGAAAGGGTAAAAGGAGATCGAGGAATTGGCGAAGGCAATGGCTGTGGTGGGCGGGTTACGTCACCACGGTCCGGGAAAGGCGGAGGCGGGCGTGGCCGGTTTGAAGGCTCTGGTGATCTACAGCAGCGAGGGACGGCTCGCACCCCTGGCCGGCGGAGTGAAGCGGGGGCTCGAGCAGGGTGGTTGGAACGTGGAAGTCGTGGCTGCCAGCCGTTCAGAGGCGCGTCCGCTCCCCGGCGGGTTTGACC
>JBLNBY010000373.1:0-2857 GCA_050260295.1 Bacteroidota bacterium | reverse complement strand
GTGCCTGCCTCCAGTGCCTGCCGCAGTACTTGCTGCGGGTCGAACCCTGCCGGCAATTCAAGTTCCCAGCCCCCCGGGATCTGCCTGGGTTCAGGAAGCCCGGCAAAGGTACGCAGGAAGGCGGCGGTCCTGTTACCCTCACCGTCCAGCTGCAGGCGGAGAAACATGCGTCCAGTTGAACGGCGTACTTCGTCCACCGTACCCTCGGCCACGATCCTGCCGCCGCGGATCAGGGCCAGCCGCTGGCACAACTCCTCTACGTGTTCCATGCGATGCGTGGAGAGGAGAATGGTCGTTCCCCCGGCGGCGAGGTGCAGGAGTGCCGACTTGAGCAGCCGCACGTTCACCGGGTCGAGACCGGAAAACGGTTCATCCAGAATGAGGAGTTCGGGGTGGTGGAGCAGAGCGGCAACGAATTGTACTTTCTGGGCGTTACCTTTACTGAGCTCTTCGATCTTCTTGCCGGCATGCTCCGTCAGATCGAGACGGGTGATCCATTCATCGATCTCGCGGTCGACGGTGGCGCCGCTGATACCGTGCAAAGCAGCAAAAAAGCGCAGTTGGTCGCGGATGGTCATGTTGGGATAGAGGCCACGTTCCTCCGGCAGATAACCGAAGTGACGGGAAGCTACCTTGTAAACGGGCTGTCCCTTCCAGGTGATCTCGCCCCGGTCCGGGTTGAGAATGGTCATGATCATTCTCATGGTGGTGGTTTTCCCGGCTCCGTTAGGGCCTATCAGGCCGTAGACTATGCCCGGGGGGATATCGAGGGAGACCTTGCGTACTGCCGCGATGTCACCGAACGATTTGCTTACTTCCTTTACCGCCAGCCCCACGCTGGCACCTCCTCGAGGGTGGTTTCTTCGATTGCATCCTGCGCCAACGGCCGGGCCTCCGACCCCTGACATTCAAGACTACCATATTGACTTTCCCTGCTCAACTTGTCCATACCTCACATTTCCGTTCTAGCCAATTTGTGCCTGCATTGCATTCCGCGATCATCCGGCCAGCTACTGACAACCTGGGATGGCAACAGTCCGGCTGCAGGAAGCAACGGCGCAAGGAAGAAATGGGGAAGACGGTTGGCAGAGTGTATCGGGTTACTCGATTGTACCAGGTTATTTGGCAGAAAGGAGCCCGTAACGGTGAACTATCGTCAAGAAAGCAAGGGGGTTCAACCCCGCAAGCGTCTTCAATTCGAGCGGTTGGTGGTAGAGGTATACGAAACCCGGGAAGAGATGGGGGCGGCGGCCGCGGCCCGGGTGGCGGAAGCTCTGCGGCAGGCACTGGCGGCGGAGGAGGCGGCGAGGGCGCGGGTCATCTTTGCCGCCGCCCCGTCACAGAACGAGTTTCTCAGCAGTCTGCAGCAGGAAAGAGAGATAGACTGGCCGCGGGTGGTCGGCTTTCACCTGGATGAGTATCTGGGATTGCCGGCCGATGCACCCCAGACTTTCCGGACTTATCTACGTGACCACATCATTGCCGCGGTCAAACCGGGCGTGATGAATTGGATCGACGGGGACACTACCGATCCGACCGCCGAATGCGAAAGGTACGCCCGGCTGATCGACGGGGCTCCCCTGGACGTGGCCTGCATCGGTATCGGGGAAAACGGCCATTTGGCCTTCAACGACCCGCCGGTAGCCGATTTTGCCGATCCTGTCAGCGTCAAGGTGGTCGAACTCGACCCCCGGGACCGCCGGCAACAGGTGAATGACGGCTGCTTCCCCAACCTGGACGCTGTCCCCCGGCAGGCCATCACTGTAACCATTCCGCCGATCATGCGGAGCCGTTTCATTTCGTGTGTGGTACCGGGGCCGCGCAAGGCGGAAGCGGTGCGAGCGGCGCTGACCGGGCCGGTCACCACTGACTGCCCGGCTTCGATCCTGCGGCGGCATCCCAACGCCGTGCTCTTCCTGGATGAAGCGGCTGCGTCGCTTCTCACAGTTTGATTACAACCCTAATTCAGCCTCCTCTGCCAGTCACAGCCGCACCCGGATTACGTCCCGATCGAGCCCGGCCAGGGCTGCTGCCACGTTGGCCTGCAGGCGGCGGTCGTAGGGCAGCGCGGCAGCCATCTGGCGCAGCAGGTCGATGGCCTGCCGGCAGATGAAGAAAAGGTCGCCGGGCTCGAGCCCCCACTCTTGCAGGATGTAGAGCAGGCTTGCTCCAGCCGCCCAGGACTGTACCGGTGCGGCTACGGGGACGAAAAGACCCAGATCCTCCTCGGCGAGGGGTAGGTGGGTGGCACCGGCGGTTCGCCGCAGGCGATCGGCAACCGCCGATACCTCGCCCCACCAGGCCGGTGGGTGCCGGAGCAGCTCAAGGTGCGCCTCCGGGTCGCTCTCCTCGTAGGCAAGGGCGGCGGACAGGCCGGCCAGCTCGGGGGGCGAAAGGCGTTGCGGGATGCCCTCATGGAGCAGTTCCGCCAGCAGCAGTTCTTTCACGAAAAGGTTGCGGCTGATCTCTCCCCGCGGCAGGAGGTGGGGGAGCGTGTGCGGTAAGGGATCAGGAGCTTCGCGCGGGCGGGGATTGACGTCCGTGTCCGGGAAGGCCATGTGGCCCAGGACCTCCAGTACGCGCAGCCGCCGGTAGTACTCGTCCAGCAGGGATGCGAACGCCGCCGGCAGACCATCCTGACGGTCCTGGTGGACCGCCAGGGACCGCCGCAAAAGATCTCTGACACCCCGTACGCCACGTTCAAGCGTGAGGTTGAGTACCAAGTTGTACGACAGGCGCAGCTGGCTGGTGACCGGCTCGGGGAGGATGGCGTCCCGGTCGATCACGGGCAGGAGGCCGTCGAAGTCGCTGCGGGCGAGCCACCGCGCCAGATCGGCAAAGTCGATGCGGCTGATTA
>JBLNBY010000372.1:0-4245 GCA_050260295.1 Bacteroidota bacterium | reverse complement strand
CGGCGGCCTTCGTTCTTTCTGCCTACGCGCCGGTGCCGGGAGCCGAAGTTGTGGTAGAAAAGGTAGGGGTCAATCCGACCCGCACCGGCATCCTGCAGGTGCTGGTGCGTATGGGGGCGCGGGTTGAGGTGGACAACCAGACCGAAGAAGGCGGCGAACCGCTCGCCGATATTCGCGTAGTAGGCGGCAGTCTGACGGCAACCGAGATTGGCGGCGCAGAAATACCCCTCCTTATAGATGAACTGCCGGTGCTTGCGGTGGTTGCGACGCAAGCCCGCGGCCGGACGGTGATCCGGGACGCGGCCGAGTTGCGGGTCAAGGAGTCCGACCGGATTACGGCGCTGGCAGGTTGCCTGGAGAGACTGGGGGTAAAAGCCGAGGAGACCCCCGATGGCTTGATCATTCCCGGCCCGCAGCGGGTGCGGGGAGGGGAGGTCGACAGCGGGGGAGACCACCGGATTGCCATGGCGATGGCTGTGGCTGCCCTTTGGGCGGACGGGCCGGTCACCATTACCGGGGCTGACTGGGTGGACACGTCTTATCCTGGTTTCTTTCAGACGCTGGCGCGACTGACGCGGGTCGAAGCGGGAGAAAGAGGGAACTGAGTTGGCAGAGTGTTCACAGTTGACCATTGCCGTGGACGGGCCTGCGGGGGCAGGTAAGAGTACCGTTGCACGACAACTGGCAAAAGTGCTACGCTACCGGTACCTGGATACTGGAGCCATGTACCGCGCCATCACTTGGTGGGTGCTTTCGCGTGGCATCGATCCGGCACAGGCGGATGCGTCAGAGTTGGTGGCACTCGCTGGTTCAGCCCGTCTCGAGCTCGAGGCCGTTCAGGCAGGTGCCGATAGCACAGCGATCGACCGGGGACGTGTCTTTCTCAACGGAATTGACGTCACCGAAGCGATCCGGAGACCGGCAGTCAGCGAGAAGGTGTCCTTGACCGCCAGGATTCCCGGTGTGCGTCAGGTGCTGGCCGCCCAGCAACGGGAGCTGGCTGCAGGTGGCGGCATCGTCGTGGATGGTCGGGACATTGGCACGGTGGTACTTCCCGACGCCGACCTGAAGCTGTACGTGACCGCGAGCCTGCACGAACGGGCCCGGCGACGCTGGGCGGAGTTGTGTAAGCGCGGCTTCCAGGTGGATTTCGGGCAGTTGGAGGAGCAGATCCGCCGCCGGGATGAGATAGACTCCGGGCGGGAGGTTTCACCTTTACGCCAGGCGCCCGATGCCGTCGTGATCGACACCACGGGCATGACGGTGGAGGCGACGGTCGCTCGCATCCTGACGGAGTGTAAGAGGAGGGGCTTACTCTGCTGTATTGGATCGTCTGGAGATTTCTGAGGCCGCTGGCCTTTCACTATTTCGAACTGAAGGTCGAGGGGCGTGAGAATCTTCCCTCTACGGGCGGCTTCATCCTGGCAGCCAACCATGCCTCGGCACTCGATCCCATCTTGATTGGCCTGGTTCTGGAGCGTCCCATCCATTTCCTTGCCAAGTACGAACTCTTTCAGTACCCGATATTGCGCTGGGCCCTGCCCAGGATTCATGCCATTCCACTGCGCCGCGGAAAGCCCGATCGTTCTGCTCTTCGGGTGGCTATCGAGCGAGCCCGCGGTGGAGCGATCCTGGGGATCTTCCCGGAAGGAACGCGTTCTGATGACGGTCAACTCCAAGCTTTGCGTGGCGGGGCAGCGCTCATCGCAATGCATGCCGGTGTTCCCATCGTACCCGTGGCGGTCTCAGGAAGCTGGGAGCTATGGCCCAAAGGACGTAAGTTTCCCCGCCGCGGCACAATCCGCATCTCGTTCGGAGAGCCGATAGCTGCTACGGTGCAGTCGCACTCGGACCGGGAAGCTGTGGAAGCACTCTCCGGGGGACTTGCTCGCGCCCTCCAGACACTTTTGGCCCACTAGACGTCCTACAGCATATATTTTTTCTTGGAAACATTCCGTTCAGGGGAAGGAATTGCCTGAGCAGTGTCAAACATACGGGAACGGAATCGCGTCATGATTCCGTTGCGCCACGCCATACTAGCACTGAGCTCATTCCGCCACGGATGATGCAAGGGCTGGTGCGGTGGGAAGCAACAGATGGGGTAGTGCTCACCGCCCTTAGACTGGTGGGCGGGATGAGGGGGTTATATGATGTCAGCCGAGGAGAGGGAAGAGATGGCCAGTAGTGAGAATCTGTCCTCCGCTGCTGAGCAGGCGGCATCGTCGGGAGGTGTTGAAGCGGTACAGTCAGGGTTGGGCCAGGCCGCGCAGGACGTGGCCGCCGGTACGGACCAGATGGTGACCGCATCCCGGCAGGAGGATCAGGAGGGCCAAAGCGCCCAGGCGGGTTCAACAGAGGTAGTTGCCAACCGTGGGGAGGGCGAAGCAGCGCAGTCGGTAACCCCGCAGGCGGCTACCGCCGGTGAGTCCAGCGGGCAGCGAGCACCCTCAACCCCGGCAGAGGCAGCTGGTGCGCAAGCGGAAGTGGCCATCGACAACGGCCCTTACGCCGAGACTTTCCGGACCTTCAACCCGGGGCAGATCGTCGAAGGCAGAGTAGTACAGGTCCGGTCCGACGAGGTGCTGGTTGACGTCGGCTACAAATCCGACGGAGTGATTCCCCGTTCTGAGTTGGGCATACCTGCAGATACCGACCCGGCGGAAGTATTGCATCCGGGCGACAAGATTGATGTAACGGTTTTGCGGGTTGATGAGGGTGAGGGCACTATCGTCCTTTCCCGCCGGCGGGCGCTGGCCCACTCCGCTTGGAAGCGCTTGCAGAAGGCATACGAAGCTGGAGAGGTCATCGAAGCCAAGGTCACCGAGCGGGTCAAGGGCGGTTTGCTGGCCGATGTTGGTGTACGCGGTTTCATCCCCGCCTCCCAGGTCGGGCGTGGCTTCGTCGAGGACCTGGACCAGTATGTGGGACAGACGCTGCGCCTGAAGGTTATCGAACTGGAAAAGGACCGCCGCAATGTCGTCCTTTCCCACCGTCAGGTTCTGGACGAGGAAGCCCAGAAGCTGCGGGAAGAGACCCTGGCGAGCATGCAGGAAGGCACCGTAGTTACCGGGACGGTACGCCGTCTGACCGACTTCGGGGCTTTTGTCGACATTGGCAACGGTGTCGAGGGTCTGCTTCATATCTCGGAGATGGCCTGGAGCCGCGTACGGCATCCGTCGGATGTGCTGCACGAGGGCGATCAGGTGCAGGTTCTGATCCTCAAGGTGGACCGGGAGCGCGGCCGGGTGTCGCTCAGCCTCAAGCAGGCCAAGGGTGACCCCTGGGCCAACGTGGCCGAGCGCTATCAGGCAGGCCAGATCGTTACCGGCCAGGTGACACGGGTGGTTGATTTCGGAGCGTTCGTCAAGCTGGAGGATGGCCTGGAAGGTCTGGTACATATCTCGCAGCTTGCTCCTTATCGGGTGGCTCGCAGTACCGATGCGGTCACGCCCGGTCAGGAAGTGAAGGTCAAGATTCTGTCCATCGATCCGGACAACCGCCGGATCTCCCTCTCGATTCGCCAGGCCGAGGAACCGCCTGTTGAGGCGGTGTCTGAGACCGTCGAAGAGGATGAAGGCGCTCGGGCTGAGAATCGCCGCGAGCGTGGTGAGCGTTCTGAACGTGCTGAGCGGGGGGAGCGCGGTGAGCGGGGCGATCGTGGTGGCCGGCGCCGGGACCGTGAGCGCAACCGTCGTGACTACGACGAGGAAGAGACCGGTTCATACACTGCCGGTGAGGCCGGGGGTATGACCATTGGCGAGCGCCTCGGTGATATCGACTTGCACGAATTGCTCGAGACAGGCTCACGGCAAGGGCAGAATAGCTGAGCCCGAAGACGGTCCGACGGCCATAGAGCACAAAGAAGGCGAGCCCTCCTGCGGGTTCGCCTTTTGGTTCACGTGCCCCACCGCGCCAGCACTGTGCGTGCTGGCGCGGTGGCCTGCCACGTGAGGTTTCAAAGTCCGCCTGACGATTGGCCGGCCCGTACTGCCACTTTTGGAGCAGTTGGTACATAGTAATGGGGGAGGAGGATGCAGGCTAGCTGGGACATGATTAGCCGGGGGTGTAACGGATCCAGGGCGGGATCAAGGGAGAAACTTTTACCAACGGTGACTAAACCGGAACTCGCTTGGAAATCCTGGAGAGCGCAGGGATGCTGGTGGATGAATAAGCACTTGGTTTGGCAGGAGAAGCGGCGCGGGCGACGAAGTTCATCGTAGGGATAGCAGCGACACGACGTTTGTT
>JBLNBY010000371.1:0-3424 GCA_050260295.1 Bacteroidota bacterium | reverse complement strand
GATAAAGCCCCTGATAACGGGTCAGTGGACACCAGAGTTGGTTGGGCGCCGAGGCGGACCAACCCCTGCCCCAGGGCGAGCATCGACCCGACACAGTCTGGGTCCGGGTCCTCGTGACAGGCAAGCAGAGCGCGGCGGGCGTTCCGTAACGCAGCGAGGACCGGAGGCGGAGGAGCATAAGCGCGCAGGAACTCTGCTACCCATTCCGCTGTCGTCTCCTTGGTCATCTACTTCCGAACCTCCGGGTTCTCGCTCGCGGCGATTTCGCGCAGCAGACGGTCGATGCGCAGCCCTCGCTCGATGGACTCGTCCTCAATGAAGGTGATCTCCGGGACATGCCGCATACGGATACGCCGGGCCAGTTCTGACCGCACGTGGCCGACTGCCGCCTGCAGTACCGCGAAAGTCTGTTCTTTCTCGGCCGGCTCACCCATCACGGTCACATATATACGTGCATGCTCGAGGTCACCCGATAGCTCGACATCTGTGACCGTTACGAAGCCAAGACGCGGATCCTTGAACCGCCGGAGTATGTCGGTAGCCTCCCGTTTGATCTCTTCCCGCAGACGTTCCAGGCGTACGTTCATTGGCCAACGCTCCCTCTCGTCGGTTGTCTTCCAGGTTGTGGCGGCGACCCCTCAGGCAGGGACTTCCTGCAGCGTGTACGCCTCGATCACGTCGCCTTCCTTGATGTCGTTGAACTTCTCGATGCCGATCCCACACTCATAGCCTTCCGAGACTTCCCGCACATCATCCTTGAAGCGCTTGAGCGACTCGATCCGCCCGTCGTAGACCACCCGGGAATCCCGCAGGACCCGTACCTGCGCGCCACGTACGATCCGTCCCGAGGTTACGAAACAACCAGCGACCATGCCGACCTTGGGCACATGGAAAGTCTGGCGGACTTCGGCGCGGCCCAGTACCGACTCCTCGAGTTTGGGGGCAAGCAAGCCCTTGAGGGCTTTCTTCACGTCTTCGAGCAGGTCGTAGATGACCTGGTATAGCCGGATGTCCACGCCCGTACGCTCGGCCGCCTTCGCCCCCGTTTGGTCCGGCCGGACGTTGAAACCGACGATGAACGCTCCGGAAGCGTCGGCCAGGTTCACGTCGGTCTCAGTAATACCACCGACACCGGCGTGGATTATGTTTACCCGTGTTTCGCCGGTGCTGAGAGCCGTCAGCGCGTTGCGGACAGCCTCGAGCGATCCCTGGACGTCGGTCTTGAGCACCACGTTGAGCTGCCTGGTTTCCCCCTCTCTGATCTTGTCCAGCATGTTTTCCAGAGTAACGCGCGGCTCGGTGCTCTGACGTCCTTCCATCCGCTGCTTTTCGCGGCGGTTTTCCGCCACTTCCCGTGCGATCTTCTCGTCGTGCACTGCTATCAATTCGTCCCCGGGCGATGGCACTTCGTTCAATCCCAGCATCTGAACGGGCGTGGACGGCCCTGCCTTGGAGACCCGCTTGCCGTGCTCGTTGACGAGGGCCCGTACCTTGCCGAATGCCGCTCCTGCCACCACGATGTCGCCCGTTCTGAGGGTTCCCTTCTCTACCAAGACCGTGGCGACCGGACCGCGGCTGCGATCCAGCTCCGCCTCGATGACGCGCCCCCGCGCCGATCGGTCGGGGTTGGCCTTGAGCTCCCGCATCTCGGCAACGAGCAGGATCATCTCGAGAAGGTCATCCAGACCGGTCTTCCGCAGTGCGGAGATGGGGACATAAATGGTGTCTCCTCCCCAATCCTCGGGGATCAGACCGTGTTCAGCCAGTTGTTGCTTGATGCGATCGGGGTTGGCTCCTGGTTTGTCCATCTTGTTGACCGCCACGATGATGGGAACGCCCGCAGCCTTGGCGTGGTTGAGCGCTTCCACGGTCTGCGGCATTACACCGTCATCCGCCGCCACCACGAGGACGGCAATGTCGGTGACCTGCGCTCCCCGGGCCCGCATGGCGGTGAAGGCGGCATGTCCGGGTGTATCCAGGAAAGTGATGCGCTTACCCCTCGTTTCCACCTGATAGGCGCCGATATGCTGGGTGATTCCCCCTGCTTCACCGGCTGCCACCCGGCTCTCCCGAATGGCGTCGAGCAGCGTCGTCTTACCATGGTCGACGTGGCCCATGATGGTTACGACCGGCGGACGCGGCTTGAGGTCCTTTTCCGCATCAGGCGTATCTTCCAATTCCTTCAAAATGTCGCGAACTTCCTTGAGCTTTACTTCAGCCCCCAGATCCTGGGCCACCAGCGCTGCGGTCTCCCGGTCAAGGCTTTGGTTGACCCCTGCCATCACCCCAAGCTGAATGAGGGTCTTGATGACCTGAGCGGCCGGCAGGCCGAGACGCTGGGCCAGTTCCTTCACCGTTATCTGCTCACCGATCTCTACCGTCGTCGGGCGCGCCGGTTCTGCCGCCCGCCCCGCAACAGCAATCGCGCCCCTGGCGCGGGCTGGCGCACTCATTGGCGGGTAACCAGGTCGCCGCACCTGACCGGGTGCATGCCGGGCAGTCCCGACGCTGCTCCCGTTGGTCGGAGTAGCCTGCTTGACCTTACCGCCGGGTGCCGGCTTGGCAGGCGTCTTGGTAGTAGTTGCCTTGGCTGGAGCTGACGGGACAGCCGCTTGGGGTTTCTTCTCGGCCTGCTCTTTCTGCCGGAGGTCACCGTCTCTCTTCATCGCCTCCTCCGGCACAGCAGTGGCTGCAGCAGGCTTAGGTCGACGTGCAGCGGGAGTCTGTGACGCAGCCGGTGCAGCGGATGGAGCCGGTGTCGCTACCGGAGCAGCAGTGGCTGCCGGCGACGATGGTGCCGTCGTTACCGCCTGAGCAGTAGCCGGCGCGGGCCTGGTTGTTGCCGCTGCTGTCCCCGGTGCCGCGGGTGCTTGTGCCGCAACTGCTGGAGCTGCCGCTGCCGGTGACTCCGGCGCTGTGGTTACGGCAGTCGGGGGAGCCGCTACCGGCTTCCGGCGGGCGGTAGTCTCTCCGCTGCGAACCGCTGGCCGAGCAGGTTCATCCAGACGTACTGGCCTGGGGGGGGTGGCCAGACCACCGGACTGGGCACTAGTTCTGGCTGCCCGCGGGCTTCTGGGAGCGAGTACTCGACCTTGGGGCAACCCCGCGCCGTGCAGACCCATGGGCTTACCCATGGTGGCCGTTTTTCCAGTTACCGGAGTTTGCCCGACCCGCGCCCCTGGTGACTGCGGCCGGGACGGTGCGGACTGCCGGCTGCCATTGTCGGCGAAGCGCCGCCTGGCACGCTCCACGAGCTCGGGCGGCAGCGGGGTGCGCGTTCTCTGGGAGCTCCATCCCTCTTGTTCCAGATACTCTGCTACCACCAAAACTTCCACGCCTAACTGGCGGGCCAATTCCTGCAGTGTCACTTCAGTCTTGGTTTCGTTCATGAACATCCCCCCAAAAGTAGGTACGCCTGCCAGCT
>JBLNBY010000370.1:0-6010 GCA_050260295.1 Bacteroidota bacterium | reverse complement strand
TGCAGTCCCGCACTGACATCACAGGATCGGTCCGGGTCAGCCTCACCCCGCCCACTTGTTCACATAGAGCGGGAACTGTTGCACCAGGGCAGCCACCCGCGCCTTGGCCTGCTCAAGCACCTTCTCCTCGGCGTTGGGATCGAGTGCGAGGGCGATGATGTCGGCTATTTCCCGCATCTCCGCTTCCCGCATGCCCCGGGTCGTCAGCGCCGGCGTGCCCAAGCGGATGCCACTGGCCACGGTCGGCTTCTCCGTGTCGAAGGGGATCGTGTTCTTGTTGGCCGTGATCCCGACCTCGTCGAGCCGGGTCTCAGCCCACTTCCCGGTCACGCCCCTGGGCTTGACGTCGACCAGGATCAGGTGGTTGTCCGTGCCGCCAGAGATCAGGCGGAAGCCGCGGGCAACCAAGGCCTCGGCCAAAGCCCTCGCGTTTGCCACCACCTGCTCCTGGTAACGGCGAAACTCCGGCTGCAAGGCCTCGCCCAAGGCCACCGCCTTGGCCGCGATCACATGCATCAGCGGTCCGCCCTGTGTCCCCGGGAAGATAGCTTTGTCAATCTTAGGCCCCCATTCCCCGTTCGTCAGGATCATCCCACCCCGCGGCCCGCGCAGTGTCTTGTGCGTCGTCGTAGTCACGAAGTGAGCGTAAGGCACTGGCGACGGATGCAGCCCCGTGGCCACCAGACCGGCGATATGGGCCATATCGACCATCAGGTATGCGCCCACCTCGTCAGCAATCTCACGAAACGCAGTGAAGTCGATGATCCGGGGGTAGGCACTTGCCCCGGCTACGATCAGCCGCGGCTTCACCTCCCGCGCAATCTGCCGCAACTCGTTGTAGTCGATTCGCTCCGTCTCACGGTTCACACCGTAATGAGCGAAGCGGAACCACTTACCGGACAGATTCACCGGTGAACCGTGGGTGAGGTGCCCCCCGTGGGAGAGGTTCATTCCCAGCACCACGTCACCCGGCTCGAGTGCGGCAAAGTAGACCGCCATGTTGGCCTGCGCCCCCGAGTGAGGCTGAACGTTGGCATGGTCCGACCCGAAAAGGCGCTTGGCCCTGTCGATCGCGAGCCTTTCGACTATGTCGACATATTCGCACCCGCCGTAGTAGCGCTTGCCCGGGTAACCCTCGGCATACTTGTTGGTCAGCACGGAACCCAGCGCTTCCAGGACCGCCTCGCTCACATGGTTTTCCGAAGCGATCATCTCAAGCTTACGGTGCTGACGCAGCGCCTCCTGGCGGATGGCTGCCGCGACTTCAGGGTCTTTCTCCGCCAACCGGGTGTGGAAACCGGTCGGTACAGCCTCAACCGGGGTCTCGTTCATTCCGCCAAACTCCCTTCGCTCACTCACTTGCCCTCGCCTGCATCCACGGGTGATGCGGTGATGCAACTGCCGCCGACTTGCTGGCTACTGCCGGGGCTTCATGGCCGGCACTTCATTTCCGTGAGTATATCACCGCTGCGCCATCGCTTCCAGGCGGGCAAGCGAGGTTGCAATCATCTCCTCGGGGTAGGAGTAGTTCTGCAGCCGTCCCGCAAAGTAAGACTCATAGGCACTGAGGTCGAAGTGTCCGTGCCCGCTCAAGTTGAAGAGGATTACCCGTTCCTCGCCCGCCTCCTTGGCCTCGACCGCCTCGTCGATAGCAGCCCGGATGGCATGGGCTGACTCGGGAGCAGGCAGAATCCCTTCCGTGCGGGCAAACGTAACCGCAGCCTCAAAGGTAGGCAGCTGGTCAACCGCTTTCGCTTCCACCAATCCATCGTGAACGAGCATGCTGATCAACGGCGAATCTCCGTGATAGCGGAGCCCGCCGGCATGGATGGCAGGCGGCATGAAATCGTGGCCCAGCGTGTACATCTGGAGCATGGGCGTCAGCCCGGCCACGTCCGCCAGGTCATAGGTCAGGCGGCCCTTCGTGAGGGTCGGGCAGGAGGTCGGTTCGACCGCTACGGCGCGCAATTCCTTCCCGGCATACTTGTCAGCCAGGAAGGGGAAGACCAGGCCACCGAAGTTGCTGCCCCCGCCCACGCAAGCGATGACAACATCCGGGTACTCACCGGCCAACTCCATCTGCTTCCTGGCTTCGAGCCCAATCACCGTCTGGTGGAGCAATACGTGGTTGAGCACGCTTCCCAGGGCATAGTTAGTGTCTGAACGGCTCGCTGCTTCCTCTACTGCCTCGGAAATCGCAGTTCCCAGGCTGCCGGGGGAATCCGGGTTTTCCGCCAGCATTTTGCGTCCCGCTTCCGTCATGGGGCTGGGACTGGGGATTACCTCCGCACCCCAGCTTTGCATCAGCAGGCGGCGGTACGGTTTCTGTTCGTAGCTGACCTTGACCATGTAGACACGGCAATCGATGCCAAAGAACTGGCAGGACAGCGCCAGGGCGCTCCCCCACTGCCCTGCTCCCGTCTCGGTGGTCAGGCGGCGGATGCCTGCTTCTTTGTTGTAGTAGGCCTGGGCAATCGCGGTATTCGGTTTGTGGCTGCCCGCCGGGCTGACCCCCTCGTACTTGTAGTAGATGTGCGCCGGGGTCTTCAGATACTGCTCGAGACGGTGTGCCCGGTAGAGCGGGCTGGGACGCCACAGCCGGTAGATGTCCAACACCTCTTCAGGAATGGGAATCCACCGCTCCCGGGTCATCTCCTGCTCCAACAAGGTGACCGGGAATATGCGAGCAAGCTCTTCCGGCTTCATCGGCTCATGGGTGGCAGGATTGAGGGGTGGTCCGGGCAGGTTGGACATGTCTGCCTGGATGTTGTACCAGGCGCGGGGCAGATCCTTTTCGTCCAGTAAAAACTTCGTCTGCTTGGGATCGGTGGCTTTGGCCATGCTCTTTCTCCTCTCTGCTTAGCTCTGCAGCCTCGGCTTGGCTCGGCTCGTCTGCCGATACTCGCTTAACATTCTAACCCGACCACCTTACTCCCTTCTACTACCCCTGCCATTTGCTGGTGTGCGCTTGTACTACGCTAGACAGCACGATTGCCGGTGAGCCAGCTGAGATTTCGCCGCCGTGATAACCAGAGACGGCAACGAATACCTATTGGGGAGAATCGAGAGCTGAAACCACAGGGGGAGATCAGGTCGTGGATGAGGCTCGCATCCTGACCGGGATGGTGGCGCTCCGTCTCATTTCATCCATGGTTGAACTGACCGGCGCGCTCCTGATGTGGCGCTCTGGTTCGGTTAGGGGCGCCTTCCAGGTCAATGCCACGCTCGGACTACTCGGACCGATTATCCTGCTACTTGTCAGCAGCCTGGGGATAGCGGGTCTCGCCGGCCAGATCAGTCCCTGGAAGCTGGCGCTCGTCATCACCGGCGTAATGTTAATCTTTGCTGGAGTAGGCTAAAACCGCCATGAGTCTTGTTTCCTCCCTACCGTTGATGTAGACTGGTATCGATTGGAAAGGCGTAAAATGCTCGGGTGGGCACACCTCTCGGGAGGCGATACTATGTCAGAGGCGCGTCATGATGAGACCGGATACCGTGTCGACCCCCATAACAACGCCACCCCGCCCTGCTCATTCACGGAGGCCGCGGTGGCAGCCGGTCACGAGGTACCGCCATCCGACCCGGACGCTGCAATTGACTGGCTTCTCACCCACGCCGATGATGGCCTCTTCCGTGAGTTCATTGACGGTACTCTGATGGTCCGCGAGCCGGGCGGTGCCCTGCACGGCAGCGTCGGTATCAACATCGCTGTGCTGCTGGACAACTACGTACGCGATAACCACCTTGGCCGTGTCCTGGGAGCCGACGTCGGCTACATCCTTCGTCGAAACCCATTGACCGTTATCGCCCCGGACGCTTCCTTCCTGACCCAAGAGCGGTGGGAAGCCATCCCGGACCGGTGGCGGTTCGTCGAAGGACCGCCCGATCTGGCTGTCGAAGTTTGGTCGCCCAGCGAGCGTCCGAAAGCCGTGGCAGCGAAAACCCGGATTTACATGGAAGTCAAGACTCCCCTACTTTGGCTCGTGGACCCCCGTTCCCGCACCGTACGTGTCTGGACCTCCGGCTCGGACCAACCGGAAGAACTCAGGCCCGGTGATGTTCTCGTAGGCGACCCCGTGATCCCAGGCTTTCGCTGCCAGGTAACCGACCTGTTCGAGTGAACCGCCTTTGTCCATCCTTCTATCCGCCTTGGGCCTGGTTGCTACTGCGGGACTCAACTCGCAATTGACCTGTTCGCTCTCGCCTCAATACCTTCCAGCTTGGAATGGTGCTATGGTTGAGTCACCGAAACTCAACCGGGGAGTGAAAGGCCATGCTCGATCTAGCGAAGTTGGGACAAACGATCCTCGAAGCAAGGAAAGCTCAAGGGCTGACCCAGGAGCAGCTGGGAACGGAACTCGGAGTAAGTCCCCAGGCTGTCTCCCGTTGGGAGAACGGTGAATCGGCTCCTGACATCGCAATCGTTCCTGACATCTGCCGGGTTCTGGGCATCTCGGCTGATACTCTGTTGGGGGTTAACGGCGGCATCGGTCTCCAGACACTTGGAAGGGAACTCGCCCGGCGCATGAGCGAACAGAAAAACGAACGGCACAAAGCCCTCATTGATGTTCTGGGCCTCGTGTTTCACGGATGGACAAAGTTTGTCTTCCACAACGTCGGAGGTTGCTGGGTTGGCTGGGGATCAAAAGGCCTAGACGGAATCGGACTCTGGCGTCAAAACGGTTTGGCATTCTTTGCGGTCGGTGAAGTCCTGGACGGTGACGGTGCGTCACCATCGACCCTGGAAAAGCTGCGATCACTCGTGTCTCCTGGTCACTGGGAGATAGCCATGGCGCTCCTGACCCGTCCAATGAAGGAACGGGATCTCTTGGATACGGGCGTCGTTGATTCAGAAGATGCCCTGAAAACCGCTCTGAACGAGATGATGGACTCTTCGTTGCTTGTCCGGGATCATGCGGGATACCATTTGAGTCACACTCGCGGTCTGATCTGGGCAGCCTTTCTCAAGGCGCTGTTGAAAGACGATCTATCCCATGTAGGTATAGGATTCTCCCAAGAGGAGATCAAAAACTGAAGGTGTGGCTGCACAGCCGGCAGCAGATCGATATACGCTTGGCAGGACAGTTCTAAAGCCGTCTCGATACGAAGCAGGAGGGGTGTATCTCCCCTTCCACCCAACACTCTTTGACACGCAACCGCCCTACGGACGCAGCCGGTTGAGCATCCGCGGGAATGGGATTGCCTCCCGAACGTGAGGCAGGCCGCAGATCCAGGCCACCGTCCGCTCTATGCCAAGCCCAAAGCCGGCATGCGGCACGCTGCCATAACGCCTCAGGTCGAGATACCACTGATAGACTTCGGCGGGCAGTCTGTGCTGTTGGAGCCGGGAAAGCAATAAATCATAGTCGTCGATGCGCTGGCCGCCGCCGATGATCTCGCCGTAACCTTCCGGCGCGAGCAGGTCCGCGCATAGCACGACCTCCGGCCGCTCCGGGTCCGGCTTCATGTAGAAAGCCTTCGCCTGCGTCGGGTACCGGTGAACGAATACCGGCTTCTCATACCTCTCCGCGATGATGGTTTCGTGCGGCGCACCCAGATCATCGCCCCAGGTAAGCGGTTCACCCGCCCGGTTGACAAGTTCGATGGCCTCGTCGTAACTGAGGCGCGGGAATGGCGGAGTAATCTTCTCGAGTTTGCTCACGTCCCGCTCCAGCACCTCGAGCTCACGCCGGCGCCGTTCCAGCACCCGCTGGACGATGTAAGAGACGAGCTCCTCCTGGACGCGCATGTCCTCTTCCAGGTCTGCATATGCCATCTCCGGCTCGAGCATCCAAAACTCCGTCAGGTGGCGGCGGGTCTTGGACTTCTCCGCCCGGAAGGTCGGACCAAAACAGTAGACCTTGCCGTGCGCCATCGCAGCCGCCTCCATGTAGAGCTGGCCGCTCTGCGTCAGGTAGGCCTTTTCATCGAAATAATCGGTTTCGAAAAGGGTGGTCGTCCCCTCAACGGCATTGGGCGTGAGGATCGGCGCATCGATCAGGATGAAGTC
>JBLNBY010000369.1:0-3728 GCA_050260295.1 Bacteroidota bacterium | reverse complement strand
CGCATTGACCGTCGTGATTAAGAAGGCGGAGGCGGCAGAGGCGAACACGAGCGGCAGCGACGTGGCCCAGTGGATCCAGGGCTGCAGCTTCTCCCGCCCGTAGAGATAAAGACCCAGGAAGATCGCCTCGATAAAGAAGGCGAAGCCTTCGACGAACATGGGCAGGACACCCACCTCACCCACGATCTCCATGAAAACGGGCCAGAGAACCACCAGCAGCACCGGCATGATGGTGCCGGTCACCGCCCCGATCGGAAAAAGAATGGCAAAAAGACGGGTCCACTGGCTGGCCAGAGCAAGCCAGTGCGGGTCGCGGCGGCGCAACCCCAGGAAGTGGGCAATGGCGATAAAGAGCGGTAATCCGATCCCGGGGACGGCCAGCGCTATGTGGACGGCCAGAGCGATCCCCGTCAACGCCCGGCCGTAGATCAAGGGTTCCATCTATCCACCTCCACCCGACAGGGGGTTGCCCCATCTGTATGCGTACCGGTTTCTGCGTAGCAATTTCCGGAGTCCAAACGGCAATCATAGGCATTAGCAGTAATCGAACACTGCCATTCTACTCCATCGCTTGTTCTCGCGTCCATATGTACAATTCGGGATTCCGTTCGGCAGGAGAATCGCCGGTCACGCCAAAAACCGATTTACTAGTATCAGCACCACCAGTATGATCAGTACCACCAGTATGAGAGGAGAGCATGAGTGTGGTATCTTTTGGGGTGGTCGGTCTCAGTCTGAGCTTCCTTTCTTTCCCCAGTTTCCTGGCGTTCTTGCAGGAGTTGCAGGTGGACGGTTTTGAACTGGCGACGCTCCCCCAAGCTTACAAAAGCGAGCTGGATCTGGCCTCCGACTCCGGCCGCGAACGGGTGAGGGAGCAGGTGCAGGCGACCGGGCTCCGCATTCTCTCTTTGGGCGGCTACAACACCTTCACGGTTCCCCGGGACCAGCTGGCCGGGGAAGTCGCACGCCTCGCCGGCTACATGCGGATTGCAGCGGCCATGGGCATCCCGGTGGTGCGGGCCATGGGCGGTGACCTGCCGGCGGGCTGGAGCAGAGAAGAGGCCATGACCGCACTGGTCGATGGCTTTCGCCAGGCGGTGGCGATCGCTGCCGACCTCGGTATCGTCCTGGCCCTGGAGAACCACGGCCATTTCCTGCAGGATGCACCGGTCTTGCGCGAGCTGGTCGAGAGGGTCGGCTCCCCGCAGTTGCGGCTGACCCTCGACACTGGCAACTTCTGCTGGGCGGGGCGGAGCGTCTTCCAGGCTGCCTCCTACTATCGTGAACTGCTGCCTTATGTCGCCAGCGTTCACCTGAAGGACGGCCGTCCCGTTGCAAAAGAAGGCCAGCGCCAGCCCGGGGAGAGTACCTTCAAGTTCGTCCCGGTAGGCAGTGGTGAACTTGCTCCACATCTTGCCGAACTCTTGCAGGCGTTGGCACTGCAGGGCTATGCTGGGCCTGTACAGATCGAGTTCGAGGGAGCAGGCGATCCCCGCACCCTCTTCGAAAACGCCGACCCCCAGGTAGTTGCTTTCGTCCAGGAAGGAACTCGGGCGGGGCTCGACTGGGTGCGGAGGACCTGGCCGGCTTAACCGGGCCGGTCTGACCTGGTCTGCCTGGCCCGGCGGGCCCAAACCTGGCGGGCCGAAATGGGCGGTCTGCCCGGCTTCTGCCCTAGCCCGGCCGATCAGGCTTCTATGACCAGGCCCGGGGCTGAAGGGAGGCGTTCCAGCATGCAGGTGTACATCATGGCGGATATGGAGGGTATTGGCGGGATCGTCCTGCGTGAACAGGTTACCAAGGGAACCCCGGAGTATGCCGAGGCTCGGCAGCTATTCATTGAGGAAGTCAACGCCGCCGTCGCCGGAGCGTTCGAGGGCGGGGCGACGCGGGTGATCGTCCGGGACGGACACGGCAGCGGCTTCAACTTTCCGCCGGAGAAGATGGACCCGCGGGCCGAGTGGGTCCAGGGGAGCACTCCGGCCGGTCAGCGGTTTCCGGGTATGGGGGAGGAAACGGACCTTCTACTTCTGGTCGGCTACCATGCCATGGCCGGCACGGCGGCGGCGGTCAGGGACCATACCATGAGCAGTACCACCTGGCAGCGGTTCGAATTGAACGGGCAGGAAGTCGGGGAGGTTGGCATCGACGCTGCCTTTGCCGGTTACCTGGGCGTGCCGGTGGGGCTGGTGACCGGGGACGATATGGTCTGCCGGGAAGCACGAGAACTCCTGGGCGATGTCGAGACCGCCGAGGTGAAGCAGGCTCTGGCCCGGCACGGGGCGCTGATGCTTGCCCCGCTTACCAGCCGCAAGCTGGTGCGGGAGGCGGCGGCCCGGGCCGTGGCGCGGGCCCACTCCTTCACACCGTTCGTGGTCGAGCCGCCGGTGGTGGTTCGCATCCGTTACACGGGGACGGAGATGGTGGATTCGATCCGGACCGACGGGCGGCGCAAGATCCGGCTGGACGGCCAGACGGTCGAATTCCGCGGTGACAATCTGTGGGAAGTGCTTTCCATGGCTTTGTGGGGCTGATATCCAACCTCAAGGTTGGACCCAGCCCTTGTATAGAAACTACGGAAAGAAGGGGAACCGGAGTGGTAAAGGAGTTTGTGATCGATTTGGCAGGGGAGCTCCTCAAGCACCCACCGCTGGACCGTCCGGTCGGTTGGGGCGTGGTTGGTTGCGGCGTCATTGGCCCGCTGCACGCCGCGTCCGCTGCCAAAGGGCCGTATACCCGGTTGGTGGCCTGCTGCGACATCATCCCCGAGCGGGCGGAGAATCTCGCCAACAAGTACGGGGCGAAGGCTTACACCAGCCTGGACCGGATGCTCGCTGATCCGGAGGTGGAAGCGGTCTCGATCTGCACCCCCTCGGGGATGCACCCCGAGATGGCGATCCGGGCGCTGCGGGCCGGAAAGCATGTGCTCAGCGAGAAGCCCATGGCCATCCACCTCGAGGATGCCGACGCCATGATTGCTGCCTCCGAAGAGACTGGGAATAAACTGGCGGTCATCTTCCAGCGCCGGGCGATGCCGCTCTTCCGGACCATCAAGAAGGCGATGGACGAGGGTGTCCTGGGCAAACTCGTCCTGGGAGACGCGTACCTGAAATACTACCGTTCACCGGAGTACTATCGGAGTGCCGGCTGGCGCGGCACCTGGCAGTGGGATGGCGGCGGCGCACTGATGAATCAGGGGATCCATGGTATCGATATGCTGCAGTGGCTGATGGGCCCGGTCGAGTCGGTCTTCGCCCACACCGCCCCGCTGGTCAGGGAGATCGAGGTCGAAGATACGGCGGTGGCGGTCCTCAAGTTCAGGAGCGGTGCGTTCGGGGTGATCGAGGGGACCACTTCGGTTTACCCCGGCATGGATCACCGCATCGAGTTGCACGGTGAGGTTGGTACCATTCGCATCGATGGCGAACGGGTGGTCGAATGGAAGGTACAGGGACCGGATGGCAAACCGGTCTCGCGGGAGGTAGGCGAGATGGCTGGCGGGGGATCGGGCGCGTCCGATCCGCGGGCGATCTCGGCCGACGGGCACTGGATCGAGGTTCAGGATCTGGCGCTCGCGATCCGGGATGGGCGGCAGCCGTTGTTGCCGGGGATGGAGGGGCGGCACGCCCTCGAGATCATCCTCGGTATCTATGAGTCGAGCCGGACCGGCCGGGAGGTACGCCTCGACGGCGGCCGGTGAGCATGGCGACGTCTTCGACACCGGTTCA
>JBLNBY010000368.1:0-7249 GCA_050260295.1 Bacteroidota bacterium | reverse complement strand
CGGCTATCGTCCTCAAAACCGTCGTCGGCAGAAGCCGCGGGACTCGGATATTCCGCTTCAATGAACTGGTCCGCCCGGACCTGCAATTCGTCCGGCTCTCTTCCGAGCTTCTCCAAAACTTCCTTGCGGCAATCGAACAGGTCGAAGAGAGCACCGGTCTCATCATTCAGGTTGAGTGCCCGCTCGAGACCTTTGCTGTACCACTCAAGCGCCCGTTCGTTGTCCCCCGCACTCTCATAGGCAGTGCCTATATCGAGATAGAGCCAGTCGTTATCCGGAACGAGGGTCACCAGATCGTTTACCACGACGTCGGCTTCTACCGTATGGCCGTGTCGCAAGAGTGATTCCACGATGTCGGCCGGAACAAAGGAGTCGTCTAGCTCGAGACCCGCAGCTATAGCCGCCTTCCATTCATTGATGGCCTGATCCGCCTCACCGGCGCCAGCGTAGCAATACGAAAGCTTTAGTAGCAGGGAAGCCAGGTCGAGCTCCATACCGTCCGGATCATCTATAGCATGATCTATGACCTCTTCCAACAGCCGGGCGGCTTTGGCGTAATCGGCGGGTCTACGCTCGAGCGCTTGGTCAATCTTCTCCAGAAGACGTTCAATATGTTTCATTGGATTTCGTCTCCATCTGCTATGTGATACCGGTACCCGTGTTCGGTCAGGAAGAGTTGCCGCCGGAGAGCAAAGGACTGCTCCTGGGTTTCCCGGGTCACCAACGTGTAGAACGAAGCCGGGCGACCTGAGGCCTTCGGCCGGAGAGTTCTTCCCAGCCGCTGCGCTTCCTCCTGCCGTGAACCGAACGTGCCGGATACCTGAATGGCAACGCTTGCCTCGCGAAGGTCGAGCGAGAAATTGGCGACTCTGGACACGACCAGCACCGGTTCGTCACCGCGACGAAAAGCGTCGTACAGCTGCTCTGTCGCCAAGGTCCACCACCAGGCCACTACTTGCCAGTTCGCGGATGATCAGGCGGGCGGCAGCCACGCGAGTCTCGTCGGGTACAAAGACTAGAGTTGGCCCGCCAACACTTCCTTGCAGTCCAATGACAAGCCCTGCAGCCTCCAGTTCGACCATTGCATCCCATGAGGCATTCGCGTTCCGGAAGCTTCCCAGAAAGCGCATGTTTTCCTGCAGGTCAAGGCCGGAAGGACCATAGCTGACGAGCGAGTTGAACCAGACCGGTGTTTCGGAGCGATAGAAGAAAAAGTGGAGGAGTGCTTGCCGGGCTGACGGGCTCAACTGGGCGACCCGCCGTAAGTAGGCGTCCGCAGCGTTGGCGTCGGCACGGGCAGGGTGATCCAGTGACTCATGCTGATCTGGTGGGCCTGCGGGAACACGTTCAGGCCCTCGGCCCGTTTGTCCCTGGGACGGGCTGAGAGTGGACTCTACGATATCCAACAATTCACCTAAACGGATGGCCGCCACCCCTTTTGCCAGCTGGCAAGGCGTTAAGCCTACCGGGATGGTATCACGCCGGCCAGGTGCTCTCAACCCCAGATACTTGCAGCACTTCCCTGAATGATTCGGTCAGTGGCCAGCGAAACAGTATCCGGTGGAATCGCCGGCATGCTTCCTGATACTGAGCATGCTCTGAAGCACACCGGAATCATCAAACGCAGCTATTATCCCTGCCATAATGGCACTATCCGCCAGCCCAGAGCGAACGTGGGCACAGCGATGTGGATGGAGCTCGGCGTCTCGTTCCTGACACTAGGATTTAGCTTTTGACCGCACTCTACCCCGGGTTCTGGACTTCGTCAGGGCGTGGTCTGCGGTTATGAGGAAGCTTGGAACAACGACCAAGCGAAGCCCTGACTTAAGTTCCCGGGGCAGTCCGCGCTCGCAATCGCGATCGTGGTCATAGCCGTAGTCATACCCGCGGTTGTCGCCGTGGTGCTCCGGATCATGGTCGCCGCTGACCGCAGCCTGCCCCGGGTTCAGGGTATGCTCCTCAGTTCATTTCACCCAGATCTCATCCATTAACTGCCGCACATAGCGGATGTCCGCGGCGGCAGCCACCGACGGGTCTCCCAGCCCGCAGTATTCGATCGTGAAAAGGCCATTGTAGCCGGCCCGGTGGAGGGCGTCGAGAATGCGGAAGTGGTCGAGGTGGCCCAGCTCCAGCGTGTAGGAGTAGTCGGCCGACTCGCCTCCGGGCAGCCGCCGGCAGTTTTTCAGGTGCACGTAGCCCAAGTGCTTGCCCAGCATGGCGATGGCCTGAGTGGCCTCTTCGGCATGCGGCGTCCCGTACATGTTGCCGGCATCCAGGTTGGCTACGACGTTCCGGCCGCCGGTCTCCTCGAGAATGCGCAGCGTAGAGGCCGCCGTGTCGTGAACCGAATTGGGGTGAATCTCGAGCGCCACCTTGACGCCGGCCTCGCCTGCCGCCTGATCCAGCACCCGCAGGCCGGCGGCGATCAGCTGGTAGTGTTCATCCGTCGCCAGTTTGCTGCCGTTGTCACCCCATCTGTCCCAGCGGGGGCCGACCAGGGTGGCCACCCCTCCGTTTACCAGGGGGATACCCAGCCTGCCGGCCATCCGGATGAACCCGGCCGCGCGTTCCAGGCTCTGCTGCCGGACAGCCTCATTCTTGTTGACCAGATCCGCCCCAAAACTCAAGACCCGCACCGGTGCACCGAGCTTCGCGGCCAATTCCACCGCAGCTGGTATACCGCCCAGCGGGTCTTTCGGCGGCAGGTGAACTCCCGACAGTTCAATACCGTCATAGCCGAACTCGGCCGCCTTTTTCAGCGCTCTCTCCAGCGGATAACCGCGATAGGTGTAACTGTGCATCAGAATCATCACACTCTGCCCGCTCCCACATTGTCACGCTGGGAAGCGAGCTCCCTCCCTTCTCGTCCAGGCGTTCCTATTTGTTCGTGATCTTGCCAATCACCTGGTGGGAAAATGTGACATTGCACAGGTATCCGCAGCCGGCTCATCCGCCAAGAACCACATCCAGATAAAGCATCACCAGGACGCCCAGCATCGTACCCCATGTCGAGATCCGTTCGTGACCCCTCCCGTGGGTCTCGGGGATGATCTCGTCGCTGATGACGTAGAGCATGCCTCCGGCGGCAAAGCCCATGGCGTAGGGCAGCAGCGGGGCGGCCAGGCTGACCGCCCAGGCTCCGATCACGGCCAGCGGGATTTCGACCAGACCGGCCCGGATGCCCGTGTAGGCTGCGTAGAATCGCCGGTTGAAGCCGGCGTTGAGGGCCGCCACCGAGACGGCCAGCCCTTCCGGGATGTTTTGCAGCCCGATGGCCAGCATGAGGGGGATCGCCTCGTCGAGTTTGCCCGAACCGAAGCCAACACCCACTGCCAGTCCCTCGGGCAGGTTGTGCAGGGTGATCGCCACGATGAAGAGCAGCACCGAGGCGACCCGGGTGCCATCCATCTGGCTGGGTTGGTTGGGTTGGCCGGGTTGGCTGGGGTCTTCCCGCACCCGTCCCGTGACCAAGACGTGGACGTGCGGTACCCACCGGTCGGCCTGGTCCAGGACGACGATGCCCATGACGATCCCGATCAGGACCGGGATGATTCCCCCGTGTTCCACTCCCGGCAGGATCAGGCTGGTGAAGCTGGCCGTCAGCATTACCCCGGCGGCAAAACCCAACGCGGCATCGAGCAGCCGCTCCGACGGGTTACGCCAGGCCACCACCACCGCCGCTCCCAATAGGTTGAGCGCGGCGATGAAGATCCCGCCCGCCAGCCCCTGCAGGATCGAGTTTGAACCGACTACGTCGGTGAAGATCTCCCGGAGCATCGCATCACCTTGCTGCTCATTATTGCCGGTCCCGTCTATTTACCGGCGGTTCACCGCTGCATGCTCACTACCGGCAGCGGCTGAACCTCCACCAGTGTGCCGCCGGCACGCATCGACTCCGCTCCCGCACACCCGACGGCTACCGCCATCCGGGCGTCCAGCGGGTCGGCCACCGGTTTCTTGCCCTGGAGCAGAGCATCGAGGAAATCGGTGAAGATCAGGCGGTCGGCATCCTGATGGCCGGTGCCGCCGGGGAAGCTCGGCTTGAGGGTGTAGGTCCGGTCGGTCAGCTCCCGGTACGTGCCGGAGCGGCGCGTCCACACCCACACTTTCCCCTCGATTTCCGAATTCTCCAGCCGCCCTTCCGTACCGATGAACGTATAGTTGCGGTGGTAGTCGGGGGCGAAGTGGCACTCGGAGTAGTTGGCGATGATGCCGCCTTCGAGCTGGATCAGCATGGACATGTTGTCTTCCACGTCGATCTCCCGGCGGAAGGCGCACAGAGCCTCCGGCTCGAGCTTGGCTTCCGGGCAGGAACGTTGTTCGGGGCAGTCGGCACACCGCAGTTGATTGTCCCGGTCACCGCCGTAGTAGGTAAGGCTGCCAAAAGCGGAGACCTTCTCGCCGTATCTGCCGGTGATCCAGTGGATCATATCGATATCGTGTGAACCTTTCTGGAGCAGGAGGCTGGTGGTGTTGCGGCGCACTCCGTGCCAGTCGTGATAGTAGTAGTAGCCGCCCCAGCTGACGAAGTGGCGCACCCATACTGCCTTTATCTCGCCGATTACTCCCGACTCCACGATCTCCTTCATGGTCTGGAAGAGGGGCATGTACCGCATGTTGTGCCCGACGAAGAGGAGCTTGCCCGTCTCATGAGCTGCCGCCAGCATCCGGTCGCACCCCTCGACAGTTATTGCCATGGGTTTTTCACAGTAGACGGCTTTGCCAGCCTGCAGGGCTGCCACGGCGATCTCGTCGTGGGTGAAATCGGGGGAGATGATGACGACGGCGTCGACGTCGTCCCTCTCCAGCAGCCGGTGCCAGTCGGTGGTCTCGACCAGCGGCACGTCCTGTCCGATCGTCTCGTGGAACTTGTGGAGGTTAGCCGGGTTGGGGTCCGCGGCGGCCACCAGCCTGGCCCGTTTGTCCGCCTGCAGCCAGGATTTCACCATCGCCGCCCGGTGTCCCGTGCCGACGACGCCCAGCCGCACCGAATCACTCTGCATTCACTCATCCAGTCCCTTCCGAATTCTGCACTGTTCGCGGATTCGCGGCCACCCGCGCAAATCCACCGAGAGTTTCGTGGGTGGATCAGGTAATCCTGCTGCCTGCTCGCTCTTTATCCTGGTGAACTGTATGGTAACTGTATGGTACTGCTTCGTGTGGTGCACCCGTGCGCCAGTCCACATCCCCGCGGTGACATGGAGCACGAACGGCCGCCCCGCCACCAGGGTAAGCCAGTATAATGTGGAAAGTAGTCACCAGCATGGGACCCAGAGGAGTGCAGCATGGCAAATCCGGGGAAGGCGAGCCGGCAGAAATCCTCAAGGTTTACCTCGTTGGCACAGGTTGGCCCGTATCTGGTCTGGCCCTATTCGTTGGGGTTGCTCATTCTCGCCGTTATTCGCCCTATCGGGGCGGAAGTCGAGGTCGGTGAGTTGACGATCAAACTGCACCACATCGCGGCTTTTCTCGTGCACGTGGTGCTGGCCGGATGGTGGACGGGCCACACCCGGCCGGTGGGACGACCTTCCCACCCGGGTTTTGGGCGACGCATCCGGGACGCGGCCGCCTTGTCGACCTTCTTTGGTGTTCTCATCGAGGTGGCGCAGATACCGTTGCCGTATCGCTCGGGCAGAGCCTCAGACCTGATCTCTGACCTGCTCGGCATAGCGGTGGGAGTGCCAATTCTGTGGATATGGCTAAGACGCCATTCTGGGCGACGGCCAGACCCCGCCTGAACCGCGGCGCTGATGCCTTGCCCGCCTCCTGTTTCGCCCCTCCTTTTCGTCCCCTGAGAACCAAGGAACTGGCTTGTCCGCGCCTAAGGTAACGGCGGGACGGCATGCTGCCGAACGATGACGGGACAGCCAGACATGATGTCAGGGAGGTCAGAAGGAATGCGAGGAGTTGAGGAGGCCGTGCCGGCAAGGGTGACGCGGAAGGGGATCGCGACTGTAGTTGCACTCTTGGTTAGTCTCTCTTTCCTGGCAGCCGGATGCGAAACTTACACCCTCGAACCAGATCTTTTCCTTGCGACGCGATCCGACAAGAGCTTTACGGTGTGGTCGTCCGACAAGAATTTTCCGCTCAATGGCAGGACGTTGAGCGGTAGTTATTCGCTCGGATTCTCTTTGGGGAAAGAAAACCAGACCGTCGTCTATGTTCCCCTATCTCGTGAAGACCTGCCCTCCGGCGTTGACTCCGAGTTGATCGACAAAGTATACCTGGAGATTCCCCTGAAGGTCAGGTCTCAAGAGGGCGGTTCGGCGGCCTTTGGGGTATACCGGATCGTTGAAGACTGGCGTCAACATGCAAGGTTACCTTCCGGCATCGGACCCCTGGAATGGCCGGTCGACAATGATACGCTGCTCATGAACCTTATGTCACACTGGCCGCCAGCTATAGAGAGCGATCCGCTCTTTACGTTTAACCTTACCTGTGAGGCGATGCCCGCCAAAGTGACGGCCATAAACTCTATTCCAATAATCCCGAGTCAGCCCGAACAGCTGCTGCGGCTGGATCTGACAGATCCGGTCAAGGCCTGGTTGCACGGAGAAGCGAACTACGGAATCTTGATCAAGCCGCTTCCCGACCGGTACGTGCCAGCGGAAACGTACTGGTCGCTGCCGAAAGACCAAAAGCCCAGATTGGTCTTCTTTTCGCGTTCTCCGTCTACCCAGCCGAATAACCCGCCGGCGTCGGGGAGTCAATAGCGGTCAACTGCTATGTACTCGCCACGAACCGCAGGATTCCCGTACCACCAGTTCGACGGGGAGGATAACCTGGTGGCTGGGGAAGGGGTTGGGGATATCGCCCAGTTGAGTCAGTAGGAGTTGAGCCGCCACTGCTCCCATGTCGGTCATCGGCACCCGGATTGTGGTCAGGCGCGGCCGTACCAGCTTCGCCAGCGGGTCATCATTGACCCCGAGCACTGCCACATCCTCCGGCACGTGCAGGCCCAGTTCCTCTGCCGCTTGCAGGGCTGCTATTGCCAGCAGATCGTCGACACAGAAGAGTGCCGTCGGCCGCGGACGCTGGTTTAGCAGAGAACGGACTGCTACCAGGCCCGACAGTTCGGTGAAGTCCGTCTCCACGACCCACTCCTCCCGCAGGGGGAGACCATATGTCTCGAGAGCTTGCTTATATCCCGCCAGCCGGTCCTGCACTACGAGCAAGTTGGGGATTCCGCCCACGAAACCAATGTCGCGGTGACCCAGCCTGATCAGGTGCTCCACTGCCATGCGGCTCG
>JBLNBY010000367.1:0-4118 GCA_050260295.1 Bacteroidota bacterium | reverse complement strand
GAGTTAACGCTGCTGGCGCGGTATGACGTGGAGAGCATAGTATCAGGGCAAGCCCTTATCGACCTCCAACTCCAACAGCACAAGCAGGCAATTTCCACGGCCCTCAACCCGGGCACACCCGTCCTATTCGACGAATGGCAGGTGGCACCCACTGGCCGCGTTGAATTCCTGCGT
Source organism: Bacteroidota bacterium (assembly GCA_050260295.1). GTDB lineage: Bacteria > Bacillota > Limnochordia > Limnochordales > DUMU01 > DUMU01. The sequence goes on along the minus strand of JBLNBY010000367.1, from coordinate 3,944 downwards.
CGGATCGGCAGGGGTGCGTTTACGCGAGATTCTGACGATGGCTTCATCTTTGCCTTAGTCGAGGTGGAGATGACTAACACCGGACGCGAAACCGGAAGTTTCGGTCCGTTTGTCTTCTGGGAGCTGAGGGACCAACTCGACAAGACATATCACACCGAAACCGCGGCTGCGTCGTACATTTCGAATCCTCTGGACGTCGGGCAAGTACCGCCGGGAGCCTCGCGCCGCGGGTTCTTGGTCTTCCAGGTCGACGAGCGTGCAACAATGCTGGAGCTTGAGTTGCAGACCATCCGCCAGCAGGCCCGTTGGCGCGTGTGGAGCGCAGATAAGAGTCAGTAGGCGGGACACCAGAACCGACCTCGTGTCCGTAGGGGAAGGAGGGCATTAAGTGCACCGGAAGCTTAGGACCGACAGCGAAGTTGAGGTCGACTCTGAGGCTCGGCAGGCTGCTGACAGAATCAGGACTTTGATCGTGCATGAATATGAGGTTGAAGCAGCACAGAATCGGGTTCTCAGGAACCGATTAATGGTTACCGACGGGGTATGGTTTTCCGTCATGATCCTGGTACCCGGCATAGTGCTTGGGTTGGGCTCTGGTCGAGCTAGCTTTCTGTGGCTGGTCGCCTTTGGTCTCTTGGGTTACTGCATCAGGTTGATGCGCTTGGCAAGCCATCCCGCTCGGCAATACACGCCGGGACCCTGGGCTCGTCGCTTCCTTTAGGCAAGATAAGTGGTTATTTGGCATTTCCCCAGCTAACCGGGCATAAAAATGGCGGAAGGGGTGGGATTTGAACCCACGGTCGGCGAACGCCGACACACGCTCTCCAGGCGTGCCTGTTCGGCCGCTCCAGCACCCTTCCGCGATCACGAAGACTATTGAGTTGTTTGAACTGGCGGAGAGGGGGGGATTCGAACCCCCGAGACGGAAACCCGCCTAACGGTTTTCGAGACCGCCCCGTTCAACCGCTCCGGCACCTCTCCGCAACCGATCAAAAAACTGCCGCAGGATGGTTCCGGCCTCCTCAGCCAAAACTCCTGCTGTCACCACCGGACTGTGGCCGAACACCGGATGACGCAACAGGTCGAAGACCGAATACACCGCTCCGGCCCGCGGGTCATCGCCAGCGAAGACCACACGATCCACCCGCGCCAGCGTGATAGCCGCTGCACACATCGGGCAGGGTTCTAGTGTAACATACAACGTACACCCGGTCAACCGCCAGCGTCCGAGCGCCGCCCCTGCCGCCCTCAGTACGAGCATCTCCGCGTGAGCAGTCGGGTCGAAGTCATTCTCCCGCCGGTTATGGCCGGCGGCAACTTCCTTGTCCCCACAGACCAAAACCGCACCCACCGGGATTTCCCCTTCGGCCAAAGCCGTCTCGGCCTCGACCAAGGCCCTGCGCATCCACCTCTCGTCGTTCTCCCGCGCGTTCTGCCGCATCGCTTCCTCCAACGGCCGGACCGTTCCTCTACTGCCCGGTGAAGTGTGCTGTCCCTACTGCCCCCGGTGAAGTGTGCCGCCCCGCCGTCCCTGTCCCTGTGCTGTACAAACCCGCAACTTGCAGGCTAGTATAGCAGCAGAGGCAGGGCTATCCGTTCGTACAGCTCAACGAGCAGTTCAACAAGGTTAGTATAGCATCGTATCGGCATACCCTTCCATCTGATCACCTGATCACTGACCACCGGAATCTTTAGGTTCAGGAGGCACTCACACGCATGACGGCAGGTGGCAAGACCGTTGACTTCTACCATCCACCAGCAACGCTTGAATTCTCCTTAGGCGATTGGGAGGTCGACCTCGACACGGCCGGCCAACGTATGACAGCCCGCCTCGCCGACGTCGAAGCAGCGATCCAGGCAGCGGCTGAGGCTGCCGGCAGGCGGCGCGACGAGATTCAGATCGTGCTGGCGACGAAAACCGTGCCCCCGGAAAGGCTGCGGCTGGCGGCACAACTCGGCCTGCTCCGTTTTGGCGAAAACCGTGCCCAGGAGCTGCGGAACAAAAGTGCGGTCCTCAGCGACCTGCCGATCGAGTGGCACTTCATCGGCTATCTTCAACGAAACAAGGTTAAGGATGTCTGCCCACATGCCGTCCTCCTCCATTCCCTCGACCGTCCGCAATTGGCAACTGCGCTGGACGACTGGATAGCGATTCACTACGAGAAACCACCAGCGAAACGCATGGCGGTTTTGATCGAGGTGAATACTTCCAGTGAACCGTCAAAGCACGGCGTCTCTCCGGTGCTGGCGGTTGAACTGGCTCGGCAGATCGCCTCCCTGCCGCACCTTACCCTGCAAGGGTTGATGACAGTGGCGAGTGCTGGCGGTTCAGCAGCCGAGGTTAGGGCTGAGTTTGCCCGCCTGCGACATCTGGCCGACGAGATCCGGGATCTGGGCCTGCCCGGCGTGGAGATGCGCCACCTCTCGATGGGCATGTCCCACGACTTCCCCCTGGCAGTCGTGGAAGGTGCTACCCTGCTCCGGCTGGGCACAGCCATTCTCGGCCCGCGCCCACCCGTGGTTTGAAACAACTTTATGAGCAGTTTGATACGATATGTCCGGATACGCTATGTAGAACGTCCTCAAACGTCCTTAAAGGAGGTGAACTGTCGATGGCGAAGCTGCCGACCAAGGACGAGGTCATGGAAGCCCTCAAGGAGGTCCTCGACCCCGAACTGCGGCTCAGCATCGTCGACCTGGGCCTCATCTACGACGTCGACATTACGGACGACGGAAACGTCACCGTCACGATGACCCTGACCACACCCGGTTGCCCGCTCAATGAGTACCTGCCGGCCCAGGTAGACGAGGCGGTCAGCCGGCTCGACGGTGTCCGGCATGTAGACGTGAACCTGGTGTGGGATCCGCCCTGGAATCCAGACATGATGAGTGATGAGGCCAAAATGGCCCTGGGGTGGTTTAGATAGGCCAGACGCTCCCGGCCGCTTTTTGCGCCCTGCCGCCAGGCAGGGCCTTTTTTGTCCGGAAAATGGTACAATACCCGCGTTAAAGGCTGACCATTTGGCCGGATTTGGCTCGCTATCAACCAAGCCATGCAACAACCAAGCCAAAGCAACAACCCAAGCCACAGCGGGGGGGACAGGCAGCGTGCCGCTCGTAACCTGGCAACAGAACTACAGTGTCAATGTGGACATGCTAGACCGCCAGCATCAAAAACTGATCGACCTCATAAACGAATTGCATTCTGCCATGGCAGGCGGCCAGGGCCGGGCGGTGCTCGGCAACGTGCTTGCCGGACTGGGGGAGTACACCCGGGTTCATTTCGCCACGGAGGAGAACTACATGCAAAAGTACGGCTATCCTGGCTACGAACAACACCAAACACAGCACCAGTTTTTCGTCAACAAGCTCGACCAGTTCCGCCAGGATTTTGCGGCCGGCAGATTCACGGTTACTCAGGACGTCTTGTCCTTCCTCAGGGACTGGTTGATCAACCATATCAAGGGCTCGGACAAAGCCTATTCGCGCTTTTTCAACGAGAAAGGGCTCCACTAATGAACGTACCCCCACAGGCCAACCAGTTGTCAAGCGAGATCGACCAATTGACCAGCGAGGCTTTTGCCCGGGTAGATGCTCTGACTCCGCAAATCGTGGCTGCCCGCCGTTCGTTCCACCATTACCCGGAAGTCGGGTGGACGGAGTTTTGCACGGCTGCCAGGGTCGCCACGGCCCTGGAAAGCTGGGACTGGCAGGTCCGAGCCGGTCCAGCAGTCGTCGCCGCCGATGCCAGACCGGGAGTACCCGATGCAACCGAGCTTGAAGCGGCCTGGCAGCGGGCCGTGCAACTGGTCCGGACACCCGGGACTGCCAACGGCTGGGGACCGCAGGACCGGCTGCTGCACTGGATCGAGGTAATGCGGGGCGGGTTTACCGGGGTCGTTGCTGATCTGCAGCTTGGGAGTGCGGGCGACAGTGCAGATGGC
>JBLNBY010000366.1:0-3381 GCA_050260295.1 Bacteroidota bacterium | reverse complement strand
GCGGGCTTCCCGCTTCAGGAAGATAGTTCAGTAACGGTGCTACCGCGTTGAACCCGCCGGCGCTTTCGCTCAGCAACTGAGAGAAATTCCGCCTTCTGGCCACCCCCGCCGCGTGCAGGTCGATCGTCCGGAACAATTGCCGAGAGACTGCGGACGGGGAACGTATTTCCACATCCTGTTCAAAGCCGGCTTCAGCGCTGCGCAGGGCCGGCAGAAAGGCTCGCGGCGCCTCCCCGTACAAATACCGGTACTTCTCGACCTGCGCCTGCAGTTTGTCCCCTACGTACCCCCCGGCGGGAAGAGTCGGTTGCTGCGGATGAGCACCTCGGGTAACGACAAAGGCGCCGTCGGGAAGCGGCAAGGTCTTCCGGACGCTGCACACGATGTGAGTCCCGGCGCGGTCCCGAAAATCGGCCAGCCCTGGGTAGGAATGCGTGATGTCCGTGATTACACAGAGTCCATCGTCCACAAGGCCGGCGAGGAACGCCTCCCGCTCGGCGTCCGGTTGGACGCCAAAAAGATCGATGTGCAAGACTCCCACCACGTCGGACCCGCACATCCTCCGCAGCCCGGCGACATCAAAACGGAGGTCCGTCTCAATGGTATAGAACCGGAAGGGCACGTTGAGTTCGCGGAAAGGCTGGAGCACCGCATCGCAGAGATATGAGGGAACCAGGAAGACGCCATGTGGTAGGACTCGGAGGATGGCCTTCAGCGCCATTCTCCCCGAACTGTACCATGTGACGTCGGCCTCTCCGTCGCAAGTGTCGACAATACTATCGAGTTCGAGTGCCCCTGGTTCGACCTCAAAATCCCCGCCGATTTCGTGCATCCGCTTCACCTCAGTCGCGATAGGCCGGGAATCGACCGGATTTCGACGGGCCACGTAGGTTGCACAACTGATCGTACACGGCCTGATTGTGGATCTTCCGGCCAACGTAGAATTGGGCTCTGACATTCGAGAAACTCGCTTTGAAGCGGAAGAGGGAGTCTTCCGGTGCGGAGTATCCACCGCCCAGGTGGAATCGGCGGGCGCCTATGGACTGCCCGAGCTTGGCGGCCTCATAGAGGACAAGGTTGTTCGTTCCAAGGCCCTGATACTCCCGGTCGCTGCCGGAGAAATGATAGTGAAGGAAGGGGCCATGCCCCATGAACAGCGACGAAGCGATCACCCGATCGTTCAGCCAGGCGGTGAGAAGATAGGCCGGGGGTATGAGCCTCCTCACAAGGTCGCTGAAAAAGCTGGGGGGAAAGTAGTAGTACTTCATGGCCTCATTGCGCTCCATGGTAGCATTGTACAGACGGAAGAATTCGGCCAGGCTCTGGTCATCAGCGCTGCCGGTGACTGTGATTCCGGCATTCTGCGCCTTTCGCACCATGTTGCGGGTCTTGGGAGGAAGCGTGGTCAATGGGTCACAATCGGGGTTCAACTCGATCACTACCGTATCGCGAACATACGAGGTGGCGACTCCTTCACAGTCACCCACCCAGTTCTCTAAGAGCGGATGAAATCGGATGAACTCGGACACCACGTGCGAGTCGCGGCAGTAGTCATTAAACTCCCGCCGGAAAGCGCCCATGGCTGAGGCAGCTGACTGCCGGTCTCCGGCGTATACAGGGCCGCCATAGCCGTAAGGCGTGGTGATGTCGAAGAGGCCAGGACATCCCGGAATATCACGTACCAGGAAGGCGTAGACCACGGGTCCTCCCCAATCCGGATGCTCCCAGACTGCCAGCCGGGGACTACCCTCACCGATCTCTTGCTGGATCTCCGCATAGTCTGGCGTGTAGTAAATGTCCATCTGTGGCATGGCAGCAAGGACAGTGTTCCAATTGTCCCGCTCGTCCAGAGTGAGAACGGTTAGGCTCACCAAAGCACCTCCTAGAGCAGTTGGGGCGAGTCCGCGCGAGAAGAGCTTGTCGAGCCGGGCACATTAGAGCAGGCCGAGACACCCAAGAAGAACCAGAACAGCGGGGCCAGAATGACGCTCTTCAGTGGTTGCTGGACCAGCATGGCGGCGAGCAACAGGGCCAGCACCGTCAACGACAGCCGATCAGCCCAGTCCGGTCTATGCAACACCAACTCGACGCCGAACAGAAGCTGGAACCCCACAATCAGCAGGAACAAGGCGGTATAGGGCAGTCCTCCGCGAACCATCAAGTCGATGTAATCGTTGTGGGCTGACCCCACTTCCCCGTACGTCCCGGTGTTACGGTCCAGATACTGTGGCACCGCTTCGGCAAAGCTTCGGAAGCCGGTACCAGTGATCGGGTGAGCGAATACAGCCGGAAGCGCTGCTTCCCAGCGACTCATCCGCCCGATCATCGAGTAGAGTACAGACGAACTGGACAGTGCACTCTTGCCGACGAACGCAGCGCCGGCAACCATGGCCACGACGGTGACCAGTATGACTGCCCGCCGACGGTTCTTCCCCCTCAGCAGGAAACGGCCCACCAAGAGAGCAGTCAACAGCATTGTGACCCCCGTTCGCGAATGGGAAATGCCGACTATCATTAGCGCGGCTGCGGAGAGCAGAAGGTATCGCCGGTCTCGATGCGCCAACTCCTGTGCGATCGCAAAAGAGACAGCCATCAGCATGGCCACGTGATTGGGCCAGAAGGTATTGATCTTCCGGAGACTATTGGTTGCATAAAGAAAACCAACCATGCCGTCCCGGACCCAATACCAGAGAGCTGCGATGGCCACCGGTAGAGATGTCAGCACTGCAACCACTACAAGTCCCCCGAGGACGAACTCCAAGTGCCCCATCTTCCTGGCGCAGAATCCCACCTCATAGAAGAAGGTTGGAAGTAGAGTGGCGAACATGCCGACCGCATCGCCCAAGCTAACCTGTTGGGCTCGAAGGCTGACGACCAGGAACAGCACCCCCATAGTCCAGCGAATGACCCACAGAAGGGTCGTTATGGGCATGCGGTATCCCCTGAAATGGAAGGCTGCGGGAATTGTCAGCATTGCCCAAGGCCAGGCTAGGTAGCCCGGAAAGAACTCGTAGCGGTCTGCAGAGAAGACTGGTCGTGGGTAAAGCAGCGCAACTAACGGAAGCAGCCACAAGACCACCACACCCAAGAAATTTAGCTGCGTCTTGGTGAGGTGCACATTTGAGTATGACCTTGTGACGATGCTCACACCATCACGCATCAGGGCTTATCTCCTCGTCGACTCCAAGAGAGCCCTCAATAGCTGATTATCTTCTGCTTGACACTCGCGTCCAATGGCAGGGTTCGGATCAATTCGAGCATTTGCTCGCTGGCATGGCCATCCCCATAAACGTATCGGACCTTTTCGAGGGTTTGACGCACTGCAGGGTCGTACAAGGCTTCCTTGACCCTGGCCACGATCTCACCCCGGTCATAATCGGC
>JBLNBY010000365.1:0-4389 GCA_050260295.1 Bacteroidota bacterium | reverse complement strand
ACGAATACCACGGATACGGTGAAGAAGATCCGCGAGGCTCCAATGATGTCAAAGATACGCCCCCGTGTGGACTGCACCAGTTCCGCCGTCATGCGGACACCTCCCGCAGGCCGAAGTAACCGGCCACTTTCTCGGGGTTACGGTCGACCAGGTAGCGTACCAGCCAGTGGCTGACCACCACGGCCGTAAACATGCTGACGAGAATGCCAACGCTCAGGGTGACCGCAAAACCCCTTACCGGACCACTGCCGAAGTAGAAGAGAACTCCTGCAACTATCAGGGTGGTGACGTTGGAGTCAAGGATCGCCGTGAAGGCCCGGTGGAAGCCGGCCTCGACTGCTGCCCTTCCCGACTTGCCGGCCCGGAGCTCGTCCTTCACCCGTTCAAAAATGATGACGTTGGCATCGACCGCCATACCAATGGCCAGGATCAGGCCAGCCAGACCCGGTACCGTGAAGGTGGTCCGCAGGACCATCAGTACCGCCAGATCCAGCAGCACGTACAGGAGCAGGGCCACATCGGCCAGCGTGCCGGGAACGCGATAAAAGATCAACATGAAGATCAGTACTGCCAGCGCCCCCACCAGCCCAGCCAGGACACTTGCCCGCACCGAATCATGGCCGAGAGTCGCTCCTACGTTGCGAACCTCGAGCTGTTTGAGAGGCACGGGGAGTGCACCGGAGTTGAGCAACATTGCGAGGTTCTTGGCCTCGGTGGAAGTGAAATTGCCCTCGATGAACGCCCTCCCGTCAGGAATCACGTTTTCGACAACCGGGGCGGAGATCTCCTCCTGGTCAAGATAAATGGCGATGGGCTTGCCTACCAACCGGCGCGTGGCATCAGCGAACTTCTTCGCCCCCTCGGAGGTGAACTCGAGGTCGACCACCCAACCGACACCCATCTGACCCGTGGTGGCAACCGCCCGTTTCAAATCCGCACCGCTGACGACGACTTTCCCCTCCGGGTCACGGAACTCCAGTACTGCCGTGCGGCCGATGATCCGCAAGGCCTCCTGCTGGTCGGTCACGCCGGGAAGCTCTACGATGATACGGCGAGCCCCTTCCCGTTGCGCCACCGCTTCACTTACCCCCAGGCCGTTGACGCGGCGGTTGATCACCGTGATGGTCCGGGCCATCACTTCGTCGTTTACCTTCACCGTCTCGGTGTCCTGGGCCTCCAGCACCACGTGGACGCCGCCCTTCAGGTCCAGCCCCAGCCGCACCGGCCAGCGCCAGTACACCAGGCCGGCCGCCAGCAGGGCAATACCCGCAATGATCCACAGACGCAACCTGCTGCTCAACCTGCTTCCTCCTCACACGTCTGGATTACCAAGAACGGGTTCGTGTGTTGCTGCGTCCTCACTTCTTCACAGACGCCACGCCGGAGCGGGACAGGCGGATCTCCACCTTGTCGGCAATGCGGACGGCCAGCTCATCTCCGTGAATATCGGTGATCTGCCCGTGTATCCCTCCAGTGGTGATGATCTTGTCCCCCTTCTTCAGGCTATCCAACATCGCCTGGCGCTGCTTCTGCTGTTGTTGCTGGGGACGGAAGAAGAACAGATAGAAAAGGCCCACCATCAGCAACAGGTAGAAAACAGTGGTGAAAATCGGCGCCCACGCGTTGGGTGTGGCGCCCGGTTGGGCATTCTGGGCCGCTTCCGCTGCCAGTGCTATCCCTAAAAACATTACCGAACCTCCCTTGCTTTGACCCGTATACTATTCCCTGCCTGCCGAAAGACTCCTCCCGCTCGGCGCCGGCTCCTCCTGACCAACTGCTGGACGGTAACGGTCCAAAAACTGTGTCCGGTACTCCGCGAAGGTTCCGGCACGCACGGCCGCCCGGATCTCCTCCATGAGACGCAACAAGAAGGCGAGATTGTGGTAGGACGCCAGCCGCAAGCCGAGAATCTCGTTGGCGGCGAAGAGATGCCGGAGGTAGGCCCTGCTGTAGTTGCGGCAGACGTAGCAGCTACAGTCAGGATCGGGAGGGCCGAAGTCCTGTGCGTAGCGGGCGTCGCGAATGGGCAGACGGCCGTCCCGGGTAAAGATGCTGCCGTGACGGGCGATGCGGGTCGGCAGGACACAATCGAACATGTCCACCCCCCGGGCCACCCCTTCCACCAGGTCCTCGGGGGCTCCCACCCCCATCAAGTAACGGGGCTTGGCGGCCGGCAGCAACCTGGTCGTCCAGGCGAGAGCCGAGTACATCTCAGACTTCGGTTCACCCACACTCAAGCCACCAATGGCGTAACCCGGGAAATCTAGCATCACGAGCCGGCTGACGCTCCGCTCCCGCAGGTCGGGATAGGTGCTCCCCTGCACGATCCCAAAGAGTGCCTGGTCAGTCTGGTGGGCACGGCGACAGCGCTCGGCCCAGCGCGCCGTCCGTTCTACCGAGATGATGGCTGCATCCCTGTCCACTGGATACGGAAGGCATTCATCCAAAGACATGATGATGTCCGCGCCAAACGTCTCCTGCAGGGCGACCGCTTTTTCCGGCGAGAGGAAGTGTTTCGAGCCGTCAATGTGTGAACGGAACTCTACCCCCTCCTCACTCACCTTCCGCAGCGGGGACAGGCTGAAGACCTGAAACCCGCCGGAATCGGTGAGAATCGCTCCCGACCAGTGCATGAAGCGGTGCAGCCCCCCGGCCTTGCCAATCAAATCGGGACCCGGCCGAAGATACAGGTGGTACGTATTGGACAGGATGATACGAGCTCCCAACTCCTCGAGTTCTTCCGGTGTGAGCGTCTTGACGGTCGCCTGGGTACCTACCGGCATGAAAACCGGAGTCTCCACCACCCCGTGTGGCGTGAAGAGCTCGCCCAGGCGCGGGCCACCCGGATCGTCACCTTTGATAAGGCTGAAACTGATGGCCAAACGATCCCCTCCGCGGCTTCGAATCCATGAACTCAAGTCTCAGATTATCAACATGGCATCGCCAAAGCTGAAGAAACGATAACGCTGCTCGACCGCCTCTTCGTATGCCCGCCGGATCAACTCCCTGCCACCCAGTGCCGTGACCAGCATCAGCAACGTCGATTGGGGTAGGTGGAAGTTGGTGATCAGCATGTCGACAGCCCGGAAACGGTAGCCGGGAACTATGAAGAGGTCGGTCCACCCCGATCCGGGATGGATGACTCCATCTTCGTCGGTGACACTTTCCAACACCCGAGTAACGGTCGTCCCCACCGCCACCCAGCGTCCGCCGTCGCGACGCACCGAGTTTAACAGTGCAGCCGCTTCGGGGCGTACGGCATAGAACTCGGAGTGCATCTCGTGATCCTCGACGTTCTCTTCTTTGACCGGCCGGAAGGTGTCCAGACCCACATGGAGCAGGACGGGGACGATCCTGACGCCCATCTCCTCGATGCGAGCAAGCAATTCGCGGGTGAAATGGAGACCGGCGGTAGGGGCAGCGGCTGAACCGGCATCCCGGGCATAGACGGTCTGGTATTCCTCCGGGTTCTGCAGCTCCTCGTGAATGTACGGCGGCAATGGTACCCGGCCAAGGTGCGCCAACCGCTCGCCGAAGTCACGAGCCGGCTGGAAACGGAGCAGCGCCCCGCCACTGGCAGTCCGGGATACTACCTCGGCCTCGAGCCCTCCCTCAGGTATTGGCGGTCCGAAGAGAAAACGGCGGCCAGCCACGAACTGCCGTCCCGGGCGGACCAAAGTCTCCCAGACTTCCGACTCCCGGTCATATCCCACAGTGCCATCGACATACCGGTGGAGCAGCAGGACTTCCACCACGCCGCCGGTGTCCGCTCGCTTGCCAAAGAGACGGGCGGGGATGACCTTGGTCTCGTTGATGACCAATGCGTCCCCGGGCCTGAGATACTCCGGCAGGTTACGGAAGATACGGTGTTCGAGATGACCGGTATCCCGGTGAACTACGAGCAACCGACAGGCATCGCGAGGCGTCAAGGGTTCCTGGGCGATGAGCTCCCTGGGAAGTTGGTAGTCGAATTCGTCTGTCCTCATTCGTCTTGACTCTGCCCACCTCGGCTCGTCAGGTGCTCGGGGGTGAAGGCGCCCGGCAGCAACTCGGCCAGGGAGTGCCGCTGCCACCCGCCACGTCCATCCTCAAGAATGACCTCCATGCTGGGGTTGAATTCGGCCAGCACCTGCCGGCAGATGCCGCAAGGCGGACACGGCCGTCCCTCCGGTCCGACGACGGCCACGGCAACCAGATCCCTGGCACCTGCGGTTACCGCTGTGCCCACGGCCGCCCGTTCCGCGCACGTGGTGGCAGGGTAGGATGCGTTCTCTACATTGACCCCCACGAAGGTTTCGCCGCTGGCGGTCAATATGGCCGCACCCACGGCAAAACGGGAATAAGGTGCATAGGCGCGCACCCGAACATCCCGGGCAGCAGAGAGCAACC